>JANODQ010000499.1:0-10446 GCA_031412775.1 Pirellulaceae bacterium
TTACACAGCTTCCTACCATTCCGCTCCTTACGATGGGGTGTGGTTGTATTGGGCTCGCTGCAACACTTCAGAAGCGACAGAAGGTCAAAGTAGTACAAGAGGCAAAAAGTAAAGCTGACGCTGCAGCAGTGAAATCTGCTCCTCCCGAGAAGAAAGTTGAAGACTACTTAGAACTCGATGCCATGCGAGTCGAGCTTGGATTAAAACTGCTTGTACTTGCTGATCCAAATCGCGGCGGCGACATTACCAAACGTATTTCGACCGTACGTGCGCAGCTTGCTGGTGAGATGGGAATTTTGCTGCCGACAGTTCGCATGAAGGACCGATTGAGTCTTCAGGAGTATGCCTACGAGATTCAAATTGGTGGTAATCGTATTGATCGCGGGATGATTCGTCCTGACCGAGTTCTTGCGATTGATACAGGACTGACCACCGGGCGAATTGATGGCGAAGAAACCGTAGATCCTGCATTTCGAAAGAAAGCATTTTGGATTGATCCTTCACGTAGGCAGCAAGCCGAAATCTACGGATATCAAATTGTGGATCCGGGAGCAGTGCTTGCGACTCATATCCAGGAAGTCGCGCGCCGTCATGCCGATGAACTACTCACGCGTGATGTCACCAAGCAGCTACTCGATCAGTTGAAAAAGACAACGCCGACTGTCGTTGACGAACTCGTCCCAGCGATGATGAAGGTTGCTGAAGTGCAACAAATTCTTCAGAATCTACTTCGCGAGGATGTCCCTATCCGTAATCTTGCAGCCATTCTTGAAACACTTGGCAACAACGCCGGCAAGATGAAAGATCCCGTATGGCTGACCGAGTGTGTTCGTGTCCGACTCGGTCGCACAATATCCCAGCGTTATCGCGATTCGAACTCACAACTGCGAGTCATTATGCTTGACCCAGCCGTGGAGGATCGCATTGCCGCTGGTACCGAGCACACAGAACGTGGACTTTTCATTCGCATGTCTCCTTCAACGATCAAGACAACTTGCCAGCAGATCGCGGACCAAATGAAAAAGCTTGATCAACTCGGGCGTCCAAGATGTCTATTAGTAAGTCCTCGTATTCGTGCTTCGGTCCGACAGATTACCCAAGAAACCATGCCAGAGTTGCGAGTCCTGAGCTTTCACGAAATCAGCACAGATACCAACATTGAATCGGTGGGAATGGTTACCGATGCAGTCACGAAGTAGTAACGATTAGGACCGACGACGTGCTTTGACTTTGATGTAGGGTGGTAAAAATCGCGAGCGATGACCGATGGTGTTTATGGGAGCCCAAGCATCGCCTCGCAGTGGTTCTGAAAAATCTTCGATCAAGAATCCGCTCTGACAAAGTCCCCCCAAAAGTGTACCCATAGAATGAATGTACTCGGTCGTTCCCTGTTCGCGGAATGCAGATCGATCAGAAACCTCAAGTGCGATCTGGCCATCTTCGGCTGGCATTGCGATCACATAACCGAAGCCTTCTCGCCAATGGATATCCGCTTGCATTGCTGCCGTTTGCTTGTGCTGTGCGATGTAAAGTCCCTGCGGTCTTAGGACACGAGCGACCTCTTTGTAAACACGAGTTATGTCGCTGATGTAGCACATGCTAACTGGCTGAACCACGATATCGAAACTCTGCGTGGTAAGCCGTGACAGATTGTCGATCGATGACTGAATGGTCTTGAGCGAAAGCCCGAATTGGCTCGCAATAGCTCGATCAATTTCTAGCTGCTTAGCGCTGATGTCCACGACAGTTACGATCGCACCCGCAATCGCAAGTAAAGGCCCGTGCGTTCCGCCGCCTGCTGCCAGGCACAGGACATGCTTGGGTTCTGATCTTTGGGCAAACGCAAACTCGGGGCGCAACCAAGGATCCAGTGACTCGATCGCTTGTTGTTGATCGGTTGGGAAATCGTCTGTCCTGACAAACCGTTCGTCGGCATTCATTGCATCCCAAGCGATGCGATTTTTTTCTAGTGCAATAGTACCATCGGTTGTCCTAACTTGATGTTGCTTTACGAGATCCAAAATCAATGATTCAAGGCTCAACGCGGTGTGGTTGCAAAGCAGACGCTCAACGGCATCCATCGGACTGTATATCACGCCGTTCACGAGAACTCGCGGGGGAACCGGTTCGTGGATGCCGACCCAAGAGCCGCCGAGGTTTCGAACTAGCCACTGCCCGACCCAAGCTCCGTAACACACAACCAATGACGACCGAGCGTCTTCGTCGCAAGTCTTTGATTCGCTTTTTAAAATCAAATCAATCGCTGGGATAGAATCATCGTCAAGCTTTGCTTCGTATTGCTCCCAAGCGTGTAAAGCTGCGGCCTCAGCGAAATTCGCGAAAAAGCTATTGGATTCATGGTTGCTCAAAGTGTCACCAATTGATTGCCTTAACGGTTACGATGGGATTCCGCTGCCACTCGTTTTGCCGGGGAGGCTGGATTATACTACACCGTTGTTTACCCCTGCCGTGTGATTGTGGATTACCCAGAATCGCCTCCTGCCCCACCGATTTAGAGAATTGAATGATTCCTCCCGCTTGGCAAGTTGAAAATCGAAAACCGCGAGTATTGCTAATCGACGACGATTCGGACATCACAGATTCAGTTGAGTTTGCGATGACCAGTCAGGGCTACGAGGTCCGTGTCGCTCACGATGGTAATGAAGGAATTGCGATGGCCGAGACGATCGCGCCAGATTTAATTGTCTGCGATATGATGATGCCTAAACGTAGCGGATTTATGGTTTTGGAGCGGCTAAGTCAAACGCTCTTGCATCCCGTTCGCATCATCATGTGTACTGGAAACGATGGCGAACGTCATCGTGAAGACGCTTCCATGATGGGGGTTAGCGAGTACATCACAAAACCTTTCGTGATGGATGCTCTACTGGACGTAGCGAAGCGATTGCTGGACGAACCGCTGCCCGATCTTCATCGATAAATTCATTAATCGTCCAAGTTTGAAAACAGATGTGATGGTGTCTATGTTAGGTAGCAAGTGGTTGGTTTTTGTGGGAGCCTGCTTGGCGGGAATCGCGGTCGGACTGGGCGCGATTGGTGCTCATTCGTTACCGGCTTATCTACAGTCGCAAGAGCGTACAAACGCCCCGAATCAATCAGATAATCAATCAGATAGTCAGTTAGATAATCAATCCCCCAATCAATCTGCGGGTCTGACACCGACGAGCCAAACAAAGATTCAAAAAAAGTTAGACAACTTTGAAAAAGGTGTGCGGTATCAACTCTTCCATGCGATGGCGATTCTTGTCATCGGTTTCGCTCCTGTTTCGGCAAGATCGCGGGGAATGAGAATTGCCGCAAGTTGGATGATGATAGGGATTCTCTTGTTCTGTGGAGGAATATACGGAATCGTTTTTACGACTTATCCAACCCATTGGATTGTTCCGTTCGGAGGGTTGTCCTTCATTACGGGCTGGATTTTTTTGGCGGTCTCAGCTCTGTGGGTTCGGTCAATTGATCTGGCTAATTAATCTTGCTAGTCCAGCGACATAAAGAAGTAGTCTTGTTTGTTTCGATGCACCGATAGGGGTACGTTGAATAACGAACTTAGTCTCTCCGATTGGATTGCTTCATCGCGATTGCCATCGAAGTTAACGCCTCCATTCTTGAGGAGTAGAACGCGATTGATTATCGGTATGACTTCTTCAATATGATGTGTTACCAAGATAAGTGTCGTCCCTGATCGAGCCAGCAATTCGATTTGATGTAAGAAAGTCGCTCGCGATGCAATGTCGAGTCCCGCAGTGGGTTCGTCTAACACAAGTCCGATAGGTCGATGAACCATCGCTCGTGCAAGTATGACACGTCTTCGCTCGCCTGTTGATAGCCTGGCAATTGCACGGTCAGCAAGATCCCCAACGCCACACATTTTCAGCGATTCTTCTGCGGCCAATCGCATCTTGTTCGTGACCTGTGCGCTTTCAATAGCAAGTTCGCCTGCCGAGAATCCTGTAAGAACAGCATCTGAAGCCGTAAGTCTTCCTGATCGCCCTTGGGTGAAATGCTGATCGATCTCTCCACTGACATAGCCGAGCTGCTTCCTTAGTTCCCACACGTTCCAGTCGCTGCGCCCCATGATTGCGATTTTAGGAGCTCGCTCTGATTGAGCCAGACCAGAATGGTCTTTGTTTTCTAATAATTCGCTTCCTGAAGTGTCGAGTGTCTCGTGCCATGGGTCTGGATAAAGCAATCGCAGCAACAGTTTCAGCAGCGTTGATTTCCCGCTTCCGTTTGGCCCCAAGATGGCGGTGTGCATACCGAGCGGGATTTGGATTGAGACCTGATTTAACGCAGGTTTTGTCGAGCGATCATGCCCGAATCGAAACGAGATGTTTTCAAGCTGGAGGAGTGGCGGTGTTAAATTCATCAATTTGCTTTTTAAGAAATTCCATCAAAGTAGTCTTCAGGGAATAACGGACCATCTTCGGGAAGCTTGCGATTGGCCCGCTTTAATATCTTGGGATCGATTCCAGTTTCGTCCGCAGTCAGTGGCTTGCTTTCAGGAATGTTACGGGAAGACTTTGGGGGTCTCTTTGACACGCCCTCAGGTGCTTTCTTCGTAAGCCCGGTGCTTCGCTTGTTTGGAGGAGAGGCCTTACGCTCGTTAGATTTTTTCGAGAGCTTAGGTGCAGCTTCTGGTTTTGGTGCCGGTTTGGGTACTGAGCGATCTTCGGGTGATCTATTCACAGATATTTTCTCCATCTCTAGATAGCTAACCCATGCATCAACTTCGTGCTCCATAATCGATGCATTTTTGATTGATTCCGGATCGATTTCATTTGCAGTCGATGTCGCATAGTTCAGCGACTCAGTATATCGCAAAGAAATTTTGTCATACCATTCGCGACTGTCAATCGTTTGCGCTTGACGATACTTGGCTGCGTTTCGAATTCGTCGGTCAGAAGAAACAACCAGAAGTGAGCGAGGCGATCGGTGCTGCTCGATCAAATCTTCGATGAAATCGTCTGCTTCACGATGGTGATGCGCGAAGCAAACGCGGATATCTTCGAGCACAAAATCGGTCGTGTTTGGAGAGCGGTCTGTGTGCGCATCAAACACACACATGGTCGTGATTCGCTCCGCTGGACTAAGCAGTCTGGCGAGTTCCTGTATCAGATTGATTCGCTGTTGATGAAGCCAAGCGGGTCCACTACCAGATTGCATCACCGGAGTTTGGTGCAGCAAGTTGTACCCATCAATAACAGTTTTGAGCGAATCCAAAGTCATTCCGTGGACCAATCATCTGCCGGCTTATCTTCCTGGCGTTCCGGCATGAAATTTTGCGACAGACAATAAAAAAGCAAGCCAGACACAAACGTTGCTAGCATCGTATAGAATTGAGCAACTTGGAATGTAGACGCGACAAGGATCATACTGCATGTGAGGATGATGAAGACAGCAGAAGCGAGGTGCTCGTACCACTTTAGTAACGGAGCATCTGGCAAAACGCGATGAATACTCCACATCGATGCGATTGTCATGGCACCGCAAGCGGTAAGAGTCAATCCGAGAAACCCGATCAGGTCTCGAAGATTAGATGCATAAACGACGGCGATTGAAAGAACGGCTTGAACAAAAATTGCTACTCTCGGAACATCGTTGGAGCGTTGAAACAGTTTCGGCAGTAATCGATCGTCGGCCATTTTTGCGTAGACTCGTGGCCCCGTCATCAGGAGCGAAAGTACACTCGTCCAAGAAGAAAGCAAAATCGTAGCGGTCATGAGTCTGCTCATCCATGGTCCTCCAATAGCTAACGCCGCCACCTCCGCGATCCGCGGTTCGCCTGCGATGGACTCGTGCGAGCAGCCAAAAAGGAACAGATAGTTAAGGCACAGATAGATCACCGTTACAAGGATGGTCGCGGTCAACATTGCTAAGGGAACCATGGCCTTTGCGTTTTTCGATTCTCCTGCAACGTAGACTGCGGCATTAAAGCCTGTATAGGAAAGCGATATCCAAACCAAAGAACTTAGCATGTTCAATGCGATCAAGAATTGAGTTGGATTGCCTGATGCCGTTACTAGATTTACTCCTGAATGCGTCGGCGATAGACCTACTTCGCTAAGCCCCCAGACGATGAGTATCCCGAGTCCCGCGATCTTGAATACAACGGCAATGTTTTGTGTCCAAAGGCCCGTTCGAAGCCTCATCGCATGGACTAACGTCGCCACGATAATGACGGTCGACGCAATTAGCTTTTGGTCTAGATCCCACCGATTAAGTGCTGATGTATCCGCGTAAACTGCAAACACCAATGCCGCAGCGGCAAGCGGGCCGGTAAAGCCGGCAACCAACGAAATCCAACCCGCCAGAAATCCAACTGAAGGATGTATCAAGCGTGAGAGGTAAAGATATTCGCCTCCCGAGTCAGGAAGTCGCTTGGCAATTGCACCGTAGGCTACAGCACCGCAAAGAGCCATAACTCCTGCAATGATCCAAACCCACAGGACCAGATCGGCTCGTCCAAGTGAAGAAAGGGCGAATCCGCTCGAGGTATAGAGTCCCGACCCGATCATGTTCGCTACAACAAGGCAAACAAGCGAGAAGAAACCAATTGATTGTTCAGTTCTATTTTTCAATCTGACCATCCTTAATGATCAACCATGTATTTTAAAGCATTGCCGAAAACAGAAAGCTCGTGCTCTATAGAAATTGTTTTGAGCTAGATGACTTCGTAACATTTTGGATTTCGATGAAAGCAAAAGTAGAGGCTGCGGTTTTCTTATGACTTATAACATCTGCTACGAAAACGTACCTCAGTTTTAATCAGAACAAACCACTATTGAAGTTTGATCGGCTTTCGGGACGAAGCCTATTTGCCCCCATTCGTCAAAGCTGACTTCTGTTGCACGGGATCTACCACCGGACTTTGTCGCAGATTTTAATTTACTTCACGTACATACATACACACCTATTTCCGGTTTAAAAGGATCCTTGGTCGCGGATTGGATCGTAGCAAAAAAACTCCTGTTTTGCCGGTTATTCGGAATGTTTTGACGACCAAAGAACGCGATACGGATTCTTTCTCTTAGAAACTCACTTGCAACTACTTTCCCGACCGAAACCTATACTACCTTTTAGTAACGCATCAAAGCGCATCACATCAAATTAAATCGGATCTCTAGTGCTCCATAGAGCAAGAGTAGCCCTATGCTAAGACGAATACTAAACAGCTTCGGCAGGTTTGTTCACGAAGAGGACGGTCCCACGGCAGTAGAATATGCTGTGATGCTTTCGTTGATCATCGTTGTGTGTATTGCGAGCGTTCGGTCTGTATCGAACGCTACGCGAGATTCGTTCGACCGATCTAGCCAGGTACTTGTTCCTGCTCTTTAATGTCTCTGAGAAGCAGTAATCGCTTCGAACGAGAATTCCTAAAGAATGTTAAGTTCGGCACTGATTGCAACTCAATCACTATTCGTAACAGCCAGCCTCGGAAGACAACGCTGTAAGCATTGACTGAAGCTCTGACCGGATGTGTTTCATAATAGGGTCTTCTTCTCCACGAGCACCCCGTTCAGTTGGGATGGGGATAGCGGCACCGACTTCGATGATTGCATGCAGCGGTCCGTGTACTCGCGTTTTGTCTGTGAGATCCTCTTCAAGTCGCTCGACGGTTTCTAAGATTCGTGTCGGCGTGGTCGGTCGAGTGATGTAGTCTGGGGGATACGATGCGATTTGTTGAGCGAGATAGATGTTAGCAAGTTGCTTCCAGCGACGATCGCGTTCTTGTGAAGTCAGCTCGCCGGTCGTCATCTCGGGCAAGATTTTCATTCTCAACGCTTTCACACGCGGTACGATTACGCCTTCTTGCTCTTTTCCGAGCCATTCGATTTCTAGTGGGTCCAGCAGATGATCGATCAGACGTTGCTGGCGCTCGGCAATGGGCCCTGACTGTGGTTCGCCAAGATGTTCTACCTCCTTGAGTGCCAAGACTCCGAGAACAGCACGTTGCACCCTTTGGAGTATATCGCCAGGAGCGGGCGAGGTCCAAGTAAGTCGTCGTTCAATATTTGATAAGACAGGTTCAATTGACATTGCAAGGTCTTTGCCACGATAAACGTATTTGATTGCGACCGGATGAATCACGACCTGTTTGTCGGAAGACTGTTTGGCTCGTTTTTTGGCAGCAGTTCTAGCAATAAAGGCGACTCCATCCAACAAAGCTTGGAGCTGGTCGTTGGTACGAAAGACCGATCCTTCAGGAAAAATAACCAGAGGCCGTTCAGCCGACGTAAGCACTTCGACAGCCAAGTCCAAGGACTGACGATCAACGCCTTCGCGATAAACGCTAAATGCTCCCATTGTTGTCATGGCGACCTGCATCAGCGACGACTGACGGAATAGATGCCAACTAGCCATTGCATACATCGGAGTTTCTGCGGCGCGTGAGATCCACCCCATGACCATCGGATCAGCGTAGCGACAATGATTGGGCGTTACGAGAATTCCGTGACCTTGCCGGAGCGATTCGCGGAAATGATCAATGCCTCGAAGTTCGTAGGAGACTACACCTTCGACCTTCTTAAGGTAGTAGTCGACAAGCCCGAGCTTCAAAATAGTTTGTTGAAGCCAAGTTCCTCGACGGGGAGGAATAAACTTATAAGGCTTTTCGATGATGATTTGCTGCATAAACTTCGACCGCTTATGGTTACGTCAAGCTTGAGAATTGCTGTAATTAAGTTGCGTAACCCCGAGGATGACTTTGGTGCCATCGCCATGCGGTCTCCACGATTGTATCGATCGACGTATATTTTGGCTTCCAGTTAAGCGTCTGTTGCGCGAGCGTGGAATCAGCGATTAAGCAAGCGGGATCGCCATCGCGTCGAGGTCCAACTTTGGTTGGTATCGGGTGCCCGGTCACTTTGCGACATGCTTGGATGACCTCCATGACGCTTGTACCTTGTCCTGTACCAAGATTCATTTGAAGGTTAGAGCCTGGTGCGAGTAGCTTAAGTGCAGCCAAGTGCGCAGATCCAAGATCATTGACGTGAATGTAATCTCGCACGCACGTTCCGTCGCTTGTTGGGTAGTCTTCTCCGAAGACCGAGATGGCTTCACGTTGACCAAGTGCGACTTGTAGAACAATTGGGATGATGTGCGATTCGGGGTCGTGATCTTCACCGATGGTCCCGTCGTCGGCAGCTCCGGCGGCGTTGAAGTAACGAAGAGCTGCGACTCCAAATCCGTAAGCTCTCGCGTAGTCCGACAAAGCGTGTTCTATCACGAGCTTTGTAAACCCGTATGGATTAATTGGATTTTGGGGGGTAGATTCTGCGATTGGAATTTTTTCAGGCTGGCCGTATGTCGCAGTAGTGCTTGAAAACACAAATCGCCAAACGCCGGCCGCTCGCATGGCTTCCAAAAGGTCGAGTGTTGCTGAGACGTTGTTTTGATAATAGATTGCCGGATGCTGCATTGATTCGCCAACCAGCGCATAGGCCGCAAAATGCATGACCGCTTCAATCTCTTTGTCCCTCATAACCTGCATCAAAAGACTACGATCCGAGAGATTTCCCTCAATTAGTCGGCCTGCCGGGACTGATTTACGATGTCCTCGGGAAAGATTGTCGTAGACCCAAACGTCATGTCCTTCTGCCAAGAGAAGTTTCACTGTGTGAGAGCCCACATAACCAGCACCGCCAACAACCAAGATTTTCATCAGATGAGCCTCGACAGAGAATACGATTTTTTGGCCAGCCTTGACCTGCCACGAAACCGAGATTTTAGTCATCCAGACCGCTTCATAACAGGGCGGCCAAATTCTGAATCTTTTTGAATTGCTCGATTAAACGAATAATGTGAAGAAATCGTTCGACTCTAACTCGATGAAAATAAATCCGTATGGCTGTAAGTAAGCTTAAAAAACTCCGAACGGAAGCCGCCGTCGATCCTTCGCCGCAGGAGACGATGTTAGGCTGGATCGAGCGTTACACGAATTATCTTCGTAGCGAGTGTCACTTGGCGGATAATACGGTCCAAGCCTACACACGTGACTTGGTTCATATGAAAGAGTGGCTTGCCGGAAGGTCTCCGACGACAATGACGATTCGAGATCTTTCAGATTTCGTCTCGTTTTTGAAGGACCGAAAGCTGGCTCCTTCGAGTATCTCTCGCCACGTCGTAGCGGTCCGAATGTTCTACAAGTTCCTGCAGCTTGAAGGCGCTGTAACGGACAATCCAGGGGAGCTTCTTTCAACTCAAAAAATGTGGCAACGCATTCCTAAGGTTTTGACCACCGGTGCCATTGATCGATTTCTTAGCGCACCAAAAAAGTGGGAACCGCTATCATTGCGAGACCGTGCTATTCTCGAATTGATGTACGCTACCGGTTGCCGTGTTAGCGAAGTTAGCAACATGACACTGAATAATTTGCGAATGGACGAAAGCTACTGTCTTGCTGACGGTAAGGGAAGTAAACAGCGG
>JANODQ010000500.1:0-2322 GCA_031412775.1 Pirellulaceae bacterium
TCTTGGAAGAAGGTGGAATAATTGATGAAAAGGTATCGCAAGCTCATTAAAGATACTTGGTGGCTTTGGCTCATCTTCGCTGCGATCGTAGTGTTTATGGTTGTTTGGGTCAGTCCCATTTTCTTGGCACTTGTTCCTATGCTCATTACCGTTTTCTTCTATTTCGCGTTCGTGCGATACGACGAAGATGGGAACTTTTTGTAACCTTAACGAAAAAGTATTCGCAAACAAACGATTGAGCGCGGATGAATTGTATCCTGCAACAGCAAGTGGTTACTAGCGGCATATTTTTATTCAATCCGCCTTTTGATTGACGTGACTTTTGCCAGGAGTAATCCAAGCCCGTGAAGTGTTTGGCTATGAAGGCGAGAAGATTTCCTGGAAAGTCGAGCTTAAAATATGAAATGATTAAGTTGGTTGGTCGCCGCCAACTGCTCTGTGTCCTCTGTGACTCTGTGTTTCAACTCCCCCCGGCGGTTCCTCCTAGGCGAGTTAATGTTCGCTACTCAAGCTGAATTTTTTGAAACACAGAGACGCAGAGAGCACAGAGGGCAGAGAGCACAGAGGATTGCCCAGAGAAATACAAGGGGGTCGGCTGCGAAGGAAGATCGAAGTGCTTGCGTCTGGGGTTTTATAATCTGCAAGCTTGGTTGAATCGTACGGATCGAAATGTTTGGTATACTGCGAGAATGTTGGACTGCTTCGTCGTTCTGGTTTCAATTTTCCGAGGAAGAGCTGGTAATTGTTGGGTTCGTCTACACGTCGAAATGTCGCGATCCTTGGATCCACCGGGAGCATAGGTTGCTCGACGCTTGAGGTTCTCGAGGGGCTTGGTGAATCGTTTCACGTTTGGGCGATTTCTGCGCATCAACAAGTTGACGTTTTTGCCAAGCAGATTGCAAAATTTCGGCCAAAGCATGCTCTGCTCACCGGGGTAGAGGACAATCCGATTGCTGCCAAAGCTGCGTCGGCTTCTGGGACGAGCTTGCGTTTTGGAAGCGAGCATCTTGTTGAAATTGCGGCAGACCCCGAGGTGGATATCGTCGTCGCGGCCATCGTTGGTAGCGCGGGACTTGAAAGTGCCCTCGAGACGGTTCGGCAAGGAAAAACGTTAGCTTTGGCCAACAAAGAAGCTCTGGTTGTTGCGGGGCCGATCATGACGGAACTCGCTAAGTCCAGCGGCGCAACTCTGATGCCGATCGATAGTGAACACAGTGCTATTTTTCAAGCGATGCAGTCAGGACGTTCAATGTCCGAGGTGAAAAGAGTGATTCTGACCGCTAGCGGAGGAAGCCTAAGAGCGTGGCCTTGTGACAAGTTGCCTCACGCGACGGTCGATGACGCGTTAGCGCATCCGACTTGGTCCATGGGACGCAAGATCACCATCGATTCGGCAACCATGATGAATAAAGCGCTCGAAGTGATCGAAGCCAAGTGGCTATTTGGTTTAGATCCATCCAAAATATCGGTAGTCATCCATCCGCAGTCGATCATCCATTCGATGGTTGAATTTGTGGATGGATCTGTGCTTGCACAACTCAGCCCGCCCGATATGCGACTACCAATCCAATACGCCTTAACTTTCCCAGAGCGACGCCCTAGCCCTGCCAGGAAAATCGACTGGTCGCAGAGTTTTTCGTTCGATTGGACGCCGGTCGATTTCGAGCGTTATCCGGCTTTGTCGATGGGCTTCGAAGTGGCAGCCGCCGGCGGAACGAGCGGATCGGTGCTGAACGGCGCGAACGAAGCTGCCGTAGACCTATTTTTGAACCATAAGATTGCCTTTACCGAGATTGCGACACTAGCGAAGAAGGTTCTGGACTATCACGATTTTGACCCTTCTCCTACTCTTAGGCAATTGATAGACCTGGACCGGTGGGCTCGTAAGGAAACGAACCGAATAGCTGGTTGCTAGCATTTGATTTAGTTAAACAACAACCCAAAAACCACAATGAATCCTTGGATATTGCTCTTTAGTAGCCCGTTACTTGCCGCCGCTTCACCCGTTGAACCTGATGCGTTGGCTGCCTGGGGTGCCACATTGTGGAATATTGTGCAAGTCGCCGTCGGCTTAGGTTTCGTGATATTTGTGCATGAGCTCGGCCATTTTATGGCTGCGAAATTTTTCGGAGTGAAGTGCGAGAAGTTCTACGTCGGCTTCGATGTGCCGATCAGTATCGGACCGATCAAGCTGCCGGCAAAGCTTTTCCACTTTCAATGGGGCGAGACCGAATATGGGATCGGCAGTATTCCACTTGGCGGTTACGTCAAAATGTTGGGGCAAGACGACGATCCTCGCAACGCTGAAAAAGAAAACGAGCG
>JANODQ010000501.1:0-2933 GCA_031412775.1 Pirellulaceae bacterium
CCGCGCTTCACCCCTTGGGGTCCAACGCGAGCGCGCATGGCATTACAGATTGCGCGCAATCTGCTGATTCATCCGCGCGAGGTGGAGTCCACCCGTCCCCAGCGTCCTCCCAAAGTGCTGGTGGTGGAAAACGGAGCCGGGTTTGGAGGGGCTGTAATCGCGCTGAGATCGCTGTTGGGCAGCGTGGACACCAGCCAGGCGAGCTTTCATGTTGTCTCAAACATCCCAGTGCCGGGGTTGAGTGAACTGGAAGCAGTCAAAGACGTGAAGGTTCTACGTGACCGAAGCTTCGACTCTAGAAAACTGGCTCGGCGCCTGCAAACCGTTCGCCCCAGTTGGCTGCGGTCGTTTCTCTTGTTTGGTGTAGGGAGGCTCGACGATGTGTTCAATAGGTTGCCTTATTTTGCCAAGCTCGCATGGCATGTCAGAACACTGCAGCCCGACATCGTCCACGGCAACAACGAACCCAATTCGAATCGCGAAGCCATGTTGGTCTCGCGGCTGCTGGGCATTCCATTTGTTCAGCATGTGCGAGGACCCTTGGCGCCCACCCTCATGTCCAAATGGCTACTTACTTCACCTGCTGCGTTCGTGCCGGTGTCACGCTGGCTGGCGGGCGACCTGTTGGTGAGAGGCGTTCCAGGGCATCGAATCCGGCAGGTGTATGACGGGGTCGAGATGACTGTAAATGGCGAACGCTCAGAGCGTGACTTGCGGGCTGACCTCGGTCTTGCCACAGACACGATGCTTGTGGCAATGGTTGGCATGTTGGTGCAATGGAAAGGACAAGACCTTTTCATTGATGCTGTCAGCCAGATACAGCAATCTGAGCCGACTATGGCCTTTCTCTTGTTTGGGGACACGCCGGAACACGGCGACCTGGACTTTGCCCAAAGCCTGCGAGGCCAAGTAGAGACCCTCGGACTTCAGAAAAAGGTTCATTTCATGGGGCGCCAAAGTGGCCTCATTCATCTGCTGCAGCAGATTGATGTTGTTGTGTCGGCATCCACGGAACCTGAGCCGTTGGGCTTGGTGATGATCGAAGCCATGGCAAATGGCTGCTCATTCGTTGCGCCGGCCTTTGGTGCCGCTACCGAAGTAGTGGAAGACGGAGTGACTGGATTTCTATTTGAACCAAAGAATTCAACAAATCTTGCTTCCGTTTTGATTAATGCTACAGAATCACGGAGAGAAGGAAACCCTATGCCCACCTTAGCTCGTCTAAGAGTATTAAGCCGATTTAGCCGGCAACTCTGCCGTGAACAGACGCTCCGTGTTTACCGGATTATTCCGAATCTTTAACATTTCGAAAACTATCAAAATAGTTATTTAGTTAAACTTTCACGAGAGTATCGTGAAATTAATGAATAAGACTTCAAACATTTATCGATCAAAACTTGTAGATATTCAATTATTCAAGCAATCTGCAGTATTCATGTTTATGTACAAAGCCTCATTCCATAATGTGATACATAATTCATCCATTTCAAAAGGCTGTTGGATGATATTCCTATGAACATACTCTTTGCACACTGGGGAGAAACACCTTTACGTGGTAGTGAGCGAATCCTTCTTTCAATGTCTTCGGGACTTTATCAGCGTGGTCATGGTGTCCATGTAATTTGTAACCAGCAGGTTCTTGCCAGCGCGATTGACCAACACTGTGAAAGTGTTGTAGTGTTTCAGCGCTCCGCTAGCTCATTCAATCGAAGACTTGTTGAGTTTGTTCGACTAATAGTGTCCACTATCCACATTGTAAAAAAAAATAAGATCGACATCATTGTTTCCAATAACCTTGGGACAAGCCGTTGGGCATCGCTAGTTTCGATGATTACGGGGTGCAGGTTTGTATGTTACTTGCATACGAATTATCTGCCCAGGGCGAGATTTGCTTCGCTTGCTCATCTAAGTGACGCAATGATCGGTGTTTCAGATTTCGTTCTCGAGGGATTTTTAGAGGATGGCTATAAAAGGGATAAAATATTTAGGATTTGGAATGGAGTAGAAGTACAGGATCCCTTTGAGAGTAAATCCGAAATCCGTAAAAGTTTAGAAATTCCCGAAAACGCAGTCGTTGCATTGAGTGTCGGTGCTTTTGTTCCGTTTAAAAGATTCGATATGTTTCTGCAGGTTTCAAGCCTGCTCTCACAGAAACATCACTGTTATATTGCAATGATTTGCGGAGATGGTCCTTTGAGGATGATGCTTGAGACCCAATATAGCGAATCGAACGTCAAATTCTTAGGTTGGAAGAATGAAGTAGCACGATATATTAAGGCGGCCGACTTTATTGTATCGTGTTCCAATCGGGAAGCGTTTGGACTTTCGATAATAGAAGCGGCGGCTTTAGGAAGACCAGCGATAGTCGCTAATCGTGGTGGGCAGGTCGAAATTGTTGAGGATGGAGTTTCAGGCACCCATTTTGAGGCGGATTCAATGGAGAGCTGCTACAGCAAAATAGAACAGATGATCTTAAGTCCTAATCTTTACTTTGTGCAGGGATTGAACGCGCGTGACGCATACAACAAGAATTTCACAGTTGATGTGATGGTCGAAAATATTGAGAGATGTTTAATTCAAATAGACGAGTCGAGATTCGACGATCATTCCCGTTGGGCGAAGATATTGCGACTCGTTGCTTGCTCCAGGCGTTTATTTATCGTTCGATTGCAGTCCTTTTAATTGTCTGGTGGAGTCAATAATCAAATGCAACACCCAACCGGTGAGGTACTGTGATGGGAAAGCACTATGAACAACTCACTGCTGAAGAGAGAGCGGCGATCGTGATGATGAAGGCTAGCAACTGCTCGGTACGCCACATGGCCCGCACGCTTCACCGCGCACCTTCGACCATCACCCGGGAGCTGGCGCGCTTTGCCGCCAGGTCGGATCGGCCAGCACCGGCGGCCAACGTCCCTGGCGAATACGAAGCC
>JANODQ010000502.1:0-5576 GCA_031412775.1 Pirellulaceae bacterium
CAAGTGCCTGCACCCAAGTTGATCCAACTACCCAGATAACTGTGACCTAGGAATCCATGGTGCTGTTTGTTGGTATAGGGCTCCACAACTGACGCTTCAACCTCGCCACCAATCTTGGTTGTGTGACCGAGGGAAACATTATCTTTAATTGCGCTATGTTCCAGTATTTTGCATTTGGGACCCACATAAAGTGGCCCACGCAAGAGCGAGTACGGACCGACTTTGGCGTCTCGATCGATAACGATTGGGCCCGGTCCCGTTTCAAATAGAACGTATTGCCCCAACGAGGTTCCCTCGGCAACGAAGACACCGTCTTGAAGTTGTTTATAGGTTCCGCATGCGATTCGATGCTCTAGATTTGGAGAGAGGCATTTCATGTTGGTAGAAATGACTTCGTGGGGAACTTCGAAAGTCTGAAGAACTATATCTTTCGAAACGGTCATCTTTTCTGAAGTGGTTTGCGTGGCGAGCCAATCAAGTACACCCACTCGTCCCAAGGCAAGCAGGGAAGCGAGAGTTTGCGACGGATTCAAGACAGCCGCGACCCACTCCCTATCCATGACGACAATGGTTTTTTCGGTGGGAAGTTTTAGCAACTGCTTAAGTGCGCTCAGATTGGCTTGAGTTGGAGCAAGTCTTGCGTTCAGTAAGCACTTGGGGGTCTCGGATTGACGGCTACCTGCATCACGTAACAGTTTCAGTGAGGGGAAGTCGATCACCTGAAGCATCTGCAAGTGATCGCGTCCAATGTGAAATGCATCCAGCTTTAATGACTCGATCAAATCAATCAAACGCAAGCTGCCGCAGGTGATGGTGGCAGCGAGTCTGGCTAATGTGATCGGAGCCAGCGATTCGGTCTGCAAGTCTTCAAATAGGACTACCGTAGAATCAGACGACGAGCGGTTGATATTGCTATCAACACCATTGACGATTGTCATTTAGAGAGCAGCTTTCTCGGCAGGCATTGTTTTGCTGGGCTTTGGTAAGCAGGAAAGTTTTCAGCTAGGAATTATTTTATAAATGATTTTTAATCAAACTGCGATTTCTAGCTGGGCATTGGTTCGATGCTAGCCCACATGCTTCCGCCGCCCTTGCCTCGACTTGCTAATGGATCGCCACCGAATGCATGGATTTGGTCCCGCTTCAGTTCGGCAAGTTCCTTCGTCGTAGTCATGCAGATCGCTCGGCCAGAAGTGTTGACCTCTTGGGCGATCAGCTTACCGTCATGCTCGGACTTGCGAAACAATTGCTGCATCATTTTTATGACGTAAGCAAAAGTATGGTCCTGGTCGTCCCACAAAATCACATTGTACCGGGGCTGTTTTTTCGTTGCTGGTCCCGACGCGTTGGCGTCAACTTCCTTTTTGGGAGGAGCAATGGTGACCGTTGGTTCGTCGATAGTGGCTGTTGATGAATCCGACATCGTGTTATCTTCCTAATTCTGAACTTATCGATCGCGACAACTATGACTAGCAAGTGCTAATCTAACGATCGAATCACTGAAACGCATTGTAATGGGTAAGCCCCCTAGCTTGTAAAGCAGAATTCTCAAAATCGTTAGGACTGGACATGGCAGATTTTTCGTCACTCGACCGTTACCTTGAGCAAAATCGGCAGAGTCAGCTGGATGAACTCCTAGCATTGCTGCGCATTGAGAGCGTCTCGGCCGATCCGACGAAAGCGTCAGCGATGTCCCAGGCGGCAACATGGGTGAAAAACCGTTTTGTTCAAATGGGGTTGGAGTGCGAGTTGATTGAAGGCAACGGTCCTTCGATGGTGTATGCCCAGTCTCCAAAAGTCCCAGGAGCTCCCACGGTTCTTGTCTACGGTCACTACGACGTTCAACCGTGCGATCCTCTTGATCTTTGGAAGACCCCTCCGTTTGAACCAACCATTCGCGACGGCAATATTTATGCTCGCGGAGCCACCGATGACAAGGGGCAGATGTTGACGCATGTCCAGAGTCTTGCCGCGTGGATGGCAACAAGCCGAAAGCTGCCGCTGCAAGTGAAGTTTCTTATCGAAGGGGAGGAAGAGAAGGGTAGTGAAGTCCTTGGCCATGCACTCCCTGGATTAAAGGAGAAACTTGCTTGTGACGTGATTGTCATCAGCGATTCCTCGCAGTATGGTCCGGGGCAGCCTGCGATCACCTACGGCTTAAGAGGCATCGCTTACTTCGAGCTACGCGTCTATGGCCCCAAAGCCGACCTGCATTCCGGGAGTTTTGGTGGAGCAGTAACCAATCCTGCTCTGGCACTAGCGAGGCTGCTCACCGAAATGATAAATGAAGATGGGAAAATTCAACTGGAAGGCTTCTACGATTCGGTGAAACCACTTCAAGACTCGGAACGCGAGATGTGGAAATGTCTCGATTTTTCCGACGAAGCTTTTGCCAAGCAACTGGGCGTCACAGAGCTTACCGGCGAACAGGGATTTACAACGCTTGAGCGACGTTGGGCAAGACCCACTTTTGATGTCCATGGGCTCATGGGTGGTTATCAAGGAGAAGGGGGCAAGACAATTATCCCTTCTTGGGCAGGTGCAAAGATTAGCTTCCGATTGGTACCAGACCAAGATCCTGCAACTGTGGCCAAGCAACTGAAAGACTTTGTTTCCAAGCACACTCCTCGCGGCGTGACGGTGGAAGTCATCGATCTTCACGGCGGATGTGGTGTGGTCGTAGATCCCAATTCGCGATTCATGGGTGGGGCGAGGAAAGCTGTTGAAGAAGGATTTGGCAAGGCTCCTGTCTTAATCCGCGAAGGAGGCTCTATCCCGATTGTGGCAGACATGGTGGCTTTGCTGGGATGCGATGTGCTGCTGATGGGCTGGGGACTGGATGACGATGGAGCACATAGCCCAAACGAAAAATTTTGTTTAGAAGACTACTACCGAGGTATTCGAGCGAGCTCGCGACTCTGGGAATACTTGGCATCGTAGGACATCGGTAACAGCAAATACTTCCGCACTCACATACTTTCTCAAACTTCAACCTTCAATAATACATTTCTATAATGCTCGATCGAAAATACATCCTTGAAAACGCTGAAACTGTCCGACGCAATTGCGAATTACGTGGTGCTTTTGTCGACATCGATAAACTGGTCGCTTTAGAAACTCAACGCAAAGCAAAGCTTCAAGACGTTCAAGAGTCGAATCGGCTTGCCAACGAAACTAGTGCTAAGATTGGCAAGGCCGCAGCACCCGAAGATCGCGAGAAGCTAAAGGAGCAAGGACGACTGCTTCGCGAGCAAAAGGATACCGCTCAGCATGAACACGATCGTTTAGACGCTGAGATCCACGAGCTGGAAGTCCGAATTCCAAACTTGACCCATCCCGACGCGCCTGTCGGCGGCGACGATACGGCGAATCTGGAAGTGGCTCGCGGTAAGACCGCGATTCCCCAGTTTAGTTTCCCGATTAAAGATCACTTGGAACTTGGAAAGCTACACGATTTGATTGACTTCGAAGCGGGTGCGAGAGTCTGCGGAGCGGGATTTTACTACCTTAAGAACGAGGCTGTGCTTTTGGAACTGGCCCTTCAGCAGTTCGCCGTGAAAATGCTGATGGAACGCGGTTTTACCCCCGTTACAACTCCCGACGTTGCGACGACGGCCATCTTGCAAGGCATTGGATTCATTCCACGCGGCCCTGAGACTCAGATTTACAGTATCGAAAATACCGAATTGAATTTGGTAGCAACAGCAGAGATTACCCTCGGCGGTATGTACGCCGACCAAGTCCTAGAAGCAGACCAGCTTCCGTTGAAGCTCGTAGGAATCAGTCATTGCTTCCGAACAGAAGCGGGTGCTGCAGGTCGTGCATCGAAGGGCTTATACCGAGTCCACCAATTTACCAAGATCGAGATGTTCGCTTTTTCGCTACCTGATCAAAGCAGCGAGATTCATGAGGAGCTTCGGCAAATCGAATGTGACATCTTTGATGCCTTGGAAGTTCCTTATCGTGTTGTCGATACGGCAACAGGCGATCTTGGCGGACCTGCCTATCGCAAATACGATCTCGAGGCTTGGATGCCCGGGCGAGGGCAGGGGGGCGAATGGGGAGAAGTCACAAGCACCTCGAATTGCACTGACTACCAATCGCGACGATTGAACATTCGCTACCGCGTCAAAAACGAAAAAGGGACTCACCTTGCACACACGCTTAACGGAACTGCTATCGCAATTAGTCGCGCGATCATCGCGATTTTAGAAAATCACCAGCAAGCCGACGGCACAATCCGAGTTCCTAAAGCACTTATTCCATGGGTAGGCAAAGACCTGATCGGCAAAGTTTCAGCATAACTTCGGCAACAAAGACGAGGCGGGGCAATGAGTGAATACGACAGTCCTTGGAAAGAGTGTCTCGATTACTTTTTTAAGTCGTTTTTAGAATTTGGGTTTCGCGATTTACACGATGAGTTTGATTGGTCGCAACCCGTCGTGATGCTGGATAAGGAATTGCAGAAGATTGCTCCTGTTAGCGAGCTTGGACTTCGTGTGGTTGATAAGCTAACCGAAGTTCAACTGAAGAACGGCGAGTCGAAATGGTTGCTCATCCACTCGGAAGTGCAATCTCAAAGAACAGAATCGTTTTCAAAACGAATGTTTACTTGCTTTTACCGTATTTCCGATAAATACGATAAACCGCTCGTCAGTCTTGCTGTGCTGGGCGACGAAAATCCAAATTGGAGGCCAACCACTTTCTCGCAGTCAAATTTTGGTTGCAACGTTCGCTTTGATTTTCCAATGATCAAGCTTCTTGATTACGGTAGCGACCTACCGCTGCTGGAATCTTCCACGAACCCATTCGCAACCGTTGTTCTTGCTCACCTGCTGACCATGCGGACAGCAAATGAGCCGAAGGACCGTAAGCAGTGGAAACTTCGATTGATGAGGTCGCTCTACGAACAAGGGAAATCCGGAGACGAAATTCGACAATTGTTTCGGGTCATCGACTGGATGATGGACTTGCCGACAGATCTTGCACTACAATTTAAGGATGAGATGGAACAAGTTGAACTGGAGAGAAAAATGCGTTACGTAACTTCCATTGAAAGAATAATGAGACAAGAGGCGGTGAAAGAAGGCTTAAACCAAGGTCTTGAACAGGGTCTTGAGCAGGGAATACTTGCGGGGCAGATATTGCTGCTGCAGAAAATATTAAACGACTCTGCATCCACAATTGCCGAGCTTAAGCTATTGTCAATTGACCAGTTAACAACGATGCTCTCGCAACTGCAACTTAGACTTAACAGTCGCGATCGATAGGCGTACCGAGACATGAGGCTCGCCGCGTAGTGTACGGCAAGCCGGATACTCACCGCAGACTTTGACTACGGTGATTCAATCGTTACTGCCATCACAATAGGTGCCGTTTCGTCGGTGCCCTTGATTAATTTAAGGCTAGAAAGAGCCACATCACGCTTCGGCTTGATTTTGATCGTTCGAATTTGATGACCGTTGTTTAATTCAAAAGCGAATATCGAATCCGGAACGTCAACCTTTCGAATGTAATCAGCCATGTGGACGCCGTTGATCATCGGGTGGTCTTCGGTTTGACCGTCTGAGTAAACC
>JANODQ010000503.1:0-4734 GCA_031412775.1 Pirellulaceae bacterium
ACTGTAAATTCAATCGATCGAATCCATCACGCTCAACTTCGCAGCGCAGAAATAAAAGGGCGGGAAGTCATTCGGACGATCGTCGATAAAAATGAGATTGCAAAAAACTCACTTGAATGGCTAAGTACGCATGCAGATGATCTGAGAAAATCAATCCCTTGCAGTGGATTCATTTTGCACGTCGCCGACAAAACCATCACGAGCGGAAATGTGCCAGAGAAAGATGATTTGCGTTCCCTAATCGATACTCTTTGGAATGCAGCATCAGGCAAGATATTGGCATCGAACTCGATACCAAACCAATTTCCTCAATTAGCTTTGTTGTCACCCAAGGTGACGGGCGCCTTGATTGTCCCGCTGGCGACAAACCATCGCGACATTGCGATATGGCTCCGTCCCGAACAATCGCAAGAAGTCCAATGGTGCGGCAATCCCAATGAGAATGTTCAATTCAAAGCCGACGGCTCTGCGTTCCTAACACCTCGCAATAGCTTTTCCGTTTGGTCATCTCAAACTAAAAACATGAGTGAATTATGGCAAGCCCACGAAATTGCTTTGGTGGATTCGTTAGGCATGCAACTTGCCATGGTGATCCTGGGTTGGTATTCCACGCAATCGAATCAAGCCAAAAGCGCGTTTCTTTCCTGCATGAGCCATGAACTTCGAACTCCCATGACTGCAATTTTGGGTTATGCCGAATTGTTAGCGGATGAACGAAACATGGATGTAGCCCATAAAACCAGCGATGAGTACGTCGAGACGATTCGAAGGAACGGCCAGCACCTCCTAACGATCATTGACGATATTCTCGACATGTCCAAAATCGAATCGGGTAAGCTTACCGTTGAGCGCATTGAAGTTGAAACCGAATGCGTCATCCAAGAGGTTTTGACGCTCTTGAAAGGCCGCGCCCTCGAAAAGCGAATTGGATTAGAGTGTTCGCTGACAACGCTGGTTCCCAAATTCATAATGACCGACCCGGTGCGATTGCGTCAGATCTTACTGAACTTGCTCGGCAATTCGATTAAATTCACTGAAATAGGCAAGGTAACTCTGCGACTTGGAATCGACCCAATTCACCGTCATCTGATGCGATTAGAGATCGTGGATACGGGAATCGGAATGACTCCGCCGCAACTCAAAAAACTGTTCAGCGCATTCTCCCAAGCGGATGATTCCACCACACGTCGGTTTGGAGGCTCGGGACTTGGATTAATGATTAGCAAAAATCTGGCAGGTATGCTGGGTGGTGACGTTGTCGTTGAAAGTGAGTTCGGAAAGGGGAGCACCTTCCGAGCCACCATTGATATAGGCACTCGTGATGCTCAAGTTTTCATCGATCGGTTTTCTGGGGATTTCACTGGAATCACTAAAAAACCCACATTGAATGTCTCCCCGACATCCGGAGTCAATCCTCTGTCGGGTACTCGAATTTTGCTGCTGGAAGATGGAATCGACAACCAGCGACTGATTGGGTTCATACTTCGAAAAGCCGGGGCAGAGGTCACGATCGTGGCAAACGGCAAGCTGGGAATCGAGGCCTTGACTGCGGATGGATCCCTCGACGGACCGCTTTTGAATCCCATTCCGTTTGATCTCGTGCTGACCGATATCGAAATGCCAGAAATGAACGGCCACACTTTCACAAGAATGCTCCGATCCAAAGGGTTCAGCCTTCCTATTCTTGCCCTGACTGCGCATGCCATGAAAGCTGATATCAACAAGTGCTTCGAGGCAGGGTGTGATGATCACCTCGCTAAGCCCATCGATCGTGCGGAAATAATTCGTCGATGTTCCAAGTGGACCGAAAAGAGCATACATTAGTCGGAACAGCTTAGAAAGTTTTAGTCAGAAACAGACTTTCATTGCAATGGATCTAAGGCCTCGGGCACATTGGGGATCTAGAAAAGGAATCACGAATGAAACGTGAGGAGACTGGCAACAATTACTTCGCAACTCCAATTGCGGCGATCAACAAGTCGCATTCGGAGGCGCTAAAGGGTAAACTAAAGATGCGGTTAGTCACTTAAGGGATGGAAGTACCGTCGTCATGGAAAGGGAACATCTTGACCCAAGAGGCAATCCCTTCCCGGTAGAATTCTCGATGAGGCCCACTTGCGGTGAAAATCACGAAGTATTGTGATACGTCCTTGAGTAGCGTGCCGCTGGGGCCACCCATCTCTGATTGCCCGCCGGTTTGGAACTGGATCTTGGCGCAGTCTTCCAATACCGTCCTGGTTCTTCGAGAGGAGGCGAATCGGGAATTGAAATGAAAGAGGCGGTTCGTCGATATGAGAAGGTGGCAACTCCCTGATCTAATAAGCACTCACCGCCAACTCGCACCGGCAGAGGGTGAACAGTGCGGGATAAGCATTGGACTATAAAAGTCGATAAGACGCTCTGCTATTGTCCATCCAAGATTTGTCCGTCCAAGATTGCGGATCTGCCGATAAATCGCGAGAATCTGTTTTTAGAGTTTCTTCAAGCCCTTCTCATTGCCAAATGGAGAGATTTACTTGAACCCACTGCACTTGCCCTACATTTTCAACATTACCGTCCTCGTTCCTATTGGCCTCTTGACGCTACTTGGTGGCGAGCGGGGCGGTCGACTAGCCAGTCAAGGAAAGTTCCCTGAGAGCGAAGGGTTTCGTACCATCCTCGGCTCGCTTTGGACCGCGATCCTCCTCGGTTCGGTACTGGGCTTGTTCTATCCCATAACGATGTCTCCGCTACTGCTGATCCAGGTCATATACAAAACTCTTTGGCTGATGGTGTTCGTGATTCCAAAGTTGCTCGGAGGGCAAAGGAGAGAAGTTCCATGGGGCATCTCGCTTACGTTCCTGGTGATCATCGCGAGCTACCCATTAGAAATTCCTTGGGGGCAATTGTTCGGAAGTTAATGGGAATGAGAGTCTGTGGTTCTTGGACAGAGTACCGTTTTATCGTTTGCGTAGATTGAGAATGGTGGGAAAGAACATTCCTGTTATTGACTTGTAGTTCAGATAGTCGCTGCCGAATTTGTCTACCAATTTCTGTTCCTCCTTCGGCGTTCGCAAAGCGAGACAGGTGAGCACAAGAACGCAGCCAAATCCGACAAGCCAGTTGGCCGTCAGGATTGTCACAGATAACATGACGATTGAAGTCGTTGAATAGTATGGATGTCGTCGACCATTGCAAAGCGTTCGGGTTGGAAGTCGTCTCCGATACATTTCTAATCGCATTTCTCCGTAACCAAGATCAGGAATAGCAGATAGCCGGCGAATTTCTGCAGTCACCGATTCGATTATCCGTTCCTAGCTTCCTTGACGGGCAAGTATCCGGGCCTTCACCATACGCATCAAAAGTTCGGCTTGCTCGTATTGATCCAGTTCGTACTTCAAGTCGTCATCCATTAGACCGGTACGGTTCAGCGAGAGAAGTTGCGAGGCTCGTTGGGCAACGTCGGCAGACGATCGAAAATTCAAGATCTGTTCATCGGTCGGACCTGAACCAAACAGTCGAGCGATCTCTTCGAAGACTTTCGAGGCGGCTTGTGTTGTCGACATGATGAACCCGGGTCGAGGAATCCTAAGACGTTTGATGACTCGCGGCAGGCCATTCCGCTGCTCGAATCGCAACACACCGAATCCCGTTCAGATTAGAAGGAATTTGTCTTATGATAATTTATCGTGGCCAAATGATTCGAGCTCAACCGGACGAGTAATTTCCCGGCTGAACCCTAGCGGCGACCTCCAGTATCTCCCCTACTGTTAACCCGGCGGTCGGGTAGTTTGAGGTTCAGTTCGGTGGGTCGGAAGCAAACGCGATAGTTCGCGGTAGAAAATAGCGTTCAGACGGAAGCAACATTCGGAAAATCTGCCCGCGGTAAGAAGAGTGAGAGCGCGGCGAGCTTGGCCCGAAAAATCAAAAAATGACCAAAACATTGGGGATTTAAGCGTACGATACGCCGCAATAGAAAACCTCTCGATCTGCGAACTGGCGGGTAGCCTCAAGTTCGCAGGATGCGAAAAGTACACCCGAAGCAACGGTCTTCGTGATAACTCTCTTCTTCACTTGCGTAAATCATATATCGGTAATGACTTCTTTGTTCCGAGGCCCGGTGGCGACAGCTGAAGCACCACTGGTTGTGCCTAAAATCGCTAGACACCTTCACCGCGATAAACTCAGTCACTCGAAGCATCATCGATTCACCGACGCCAGAAATTTTATCCCACCTGACGCAAACTCGTCAGAAAACTCCAGAATGTCTTTAGACTCCGCACGGTAAGCTGAATCTAATGCCAGCAATTTCTAGCCACTAAAATCCTAGAAGAACCACCAAAGCATTATTGATCTAATACGATCTAACCGCCAAACTTTTTACGCAAAAATTGGACTCGCCCCTTCATGGCGGTCTTATCGGCGCGCTTGATATCCTGGAATGCGTTAAAGGCTTCCTTCTGAGGCTGTTTGTACCAACGTGTGTCGAGGCATTGCATCCATCCGGTCATAGGCTCGAAGCCCCACATGGCATTCATTTGACAGGTGTTTGCCATGTTTCGCATGAATTCGAGCTCGGGGGTCACTCGCATGACTCCATCTTTGAAGGTCTCGACGTTAAAGGTATTCGGATCGGTAAGTAGACCGATTAGATCAGATGAACTTGCCGCCATCGTGTAATAGGCCGCGAATAATGGAACCTCTGACATGGCTTTCATTACGAAAATCTTGTTCTTCCACTCCGCTTTCTGCTCA
>JANODQ010000504.1:0-13439 GCA_031412775.1 Pirellulaceae bacterium
TTTTGGTCATGACGGCTTCTGGGAAGGATTCACAACCAATTACTACTACTCCAACGAAACCGGGCGAACAACCATTTTACTGTGCAACCGATCCGATTTCGATGGTGAAGCCGTCTGGTACGAACTCGATGCCATTGTCGAAAAGCATGTTGGAGACCAGATCCAAAAAGAGGAATAAAAGGGGCCGCAGCCAATAGCGTTCGGCACTCACATTTCAGCTCTCGATTGGTATTGATTTTGCGTTGCGATATCGTGGCGAGAATAGTGCTGGAGCATGGCCAGCGCTTAATGAGAACGGTTTAGAAATAAACACCGCGCAGCGTTAAAGGCCGAATCGCGATACCAAAGGGGACCTGTAGAAGTACATGCTTGGAAAAATCGCCACGGCTGGCCATAACGGACAGTTCCGCACGCCTCGGCACGAGATTCAGTTGATGGTGGAACTGGTCAAGCCGCGGCCTACCGATGTCATGTGCGACCCAGCAAGCGGCACTTGCCGGTTTCCAGTCGCAGTTGGTGAATACTTGCATGAGAACCATTCAGAAACCTTTACCTACAACAAGGTAAAAAAGCACTTTCATGAAAAGGTGTTGAATGCCTTTGACTTCGACAGCACGATGCTGCGGATCGGTAGCATGAACATGCGCATGCACACTCGCATTGATGCTGTCAGCATAGCTCGTAAACAATTGGAACGTGAAGCTCATATTGTGAACGATTCCTTAATTTTCAACGCCACGCCAGGCCCACTCACCGTCCGTACTATCGAAGCCTAGATGAACGCAGAACAAACAGTTCGGTGGATGCGAAACCAACTCTTAATGCATTAGAGCTTTTTTTTAAAGTAGCTGCGGACCTCGCCGCAAATATCACTGGTCATTACAAAACGCAAATCTCGCTGCATTTTGTGGGCGGTGTTACCTTACGGTGGAAATTATCCAACTTCGATAACGCATGCCCAACGGGTTGTTGTTAGGCACGCAATTTGCGTAAGTTGAGGAGTACAAGTGTTTTCTTTTTACGCTCGGATTGCCCGTGATCTCACCTAATAAATGGAATCAGTTGCAGTACAAGAAATGAATTATTTTGTCCCTGGCTGTTGAGTGATAAAAACAAATTTTCCTTCTTAATTTGGATGGTATTGTTATGGCTACACGTGTGAATCGTTTGAAAGATGATTCTAATAGCTTGCTAGAATCGGCGAACGTCATCGATTCTCATTCACCGCTAGGCGGACGACGCACATTCCTGCGACGGTTCTCTTCTTCAATCGGATTAGTAGCGTCGGCAGGATTGCTTGCCAACTCGCAAACCGAAGAAGCGCATGCACAAACCAGCGCTCGAATTTCAATAAGGGATCAAATGAAGTTGGTTCAGCGCCATGAAAATGATCACGTGATATTTTTGGTAAATGTATTGGGAGCAATGGCCCGCCCGAAGCCCTCATTCCAGAACATCACGGCGTCTAACGTGTCAACGTTCCTGGGACTCGGGCGTGCTTTAGAAAATACGGGTGTGGGGGCGTATTTAGGTGCTGCTCCTGCGATATTTGATAAAGGAATTCTAAGGGCAGCCGGCTCTATAGCGCTGATTGAGGCAAGACATGCCGGAATGTTTAACGTCATTATGTCTAGGGCGATGACAGAAAATGTCTTTGGGCAGGAGCAGTCTTTCGAACGTCCTTTGACTGTCGACGAAGTTCTTAACTTAGCCGGGCCTTACATTTCGAGTCTCAATGGAGGGCCTCCGCTAACTTTCAGCGACACTCCTTCACCCACCAACGATATTGCGATCCTCAACTTCGCTCTAGCGCTCGAGTATCTCGAAGCCGAATACTACAACATCAATGTTCCTCGTTTTTATCCTTAATTTTTACTCGCGTAATACGCTAAAAAGGGGTTGAATCATGTCAAATCGCGGATCATTCGTTACGGTCTCCGTTCTACTTTTTGTATCGATATGTTCGAAACATGTATGCGGTGGGGTGGTCGTCGGGCTTACCCAAGCAAGCCAACTCATAAGCTTTGATAGCGGTTCGCCGGGCTTTACTTCAACGCCTGTTGCAATTTCGGGGTTACTCGTGGGTGATACGCTTTTGGGAATTGATGTCCGTCCCAATACAGGCATGCTTTACGGGTTGGCAAGGAATGGTACAGCCGGAAGGCTTTACACATTGAATCCCGCTTCGGGATTAGCATCCCTAAGATCAACCATAGATCAATTGCTGTCAGGAACGAATTTCGGCGTCGATTTCAACCCAGTTGCAGATCGATTGCGGGTCGTAAGTGATTCGGGACAAAACTTACGTATCAATGTGGAAACGGGTGTTTCAGTGTTCGATGGCGAACTTAAATACAATTCAGGTGACGTGAACTTCCCAACCTCGCCCATGGTTGTGGCTTCAGCGTATACCAATAGTTTTCCAAACGCAGCGTCAACTACACTTTATAACCTCGATCTAAACATTCAGGGATTGGTCTCCCAGAATCCCCCAAACGCCGGAACCTTAAATACCGTCGGCAGTTTAAGTACCTTCGGATTTCCCGAAGCTAGTTTTGATATCGAGTCGCCCTCGAACACCGGCTTTGTGGTACTCAACGGTTTCGAATTTTCTAAGATTGATCTCGCTACTGGACTAATAACAAAAGTCGGAGACATAAACACCACGAGCAACGTTATTGGAATTGCAACAAACTTTAGTAGCGTTCCTGAACCTACAAGTTTACTACTCTTATGCGCAACCGTACTTGGGTATACATTTCGAAAAAAATGTCTAATTTTTAGGAGAACGAAGTCAAAGGTCTTATGCACCAACGACGTCGCTTTTAAGATGTGATCCGGTCGCTCGAATTCAAGCCAAGCTGCAGCGAGGTTCCGCAACGTTCCGTACACCAGCGGCAGCGACGGGAGCGTAACTAATTAAGCAGAATAGTGCTTCATCGACAACAATTTGCAAAGAGTCTACCTCGTGTGGTCTCACTTTTTGGTAGCGGTCACTCACTTGCCACGAGTTCAAAATGCGTCACACCCTTGTCTTTCTTGGGTAAAGTTGATGTCGGCAAACCCCCAACGCAGGGACGGTCGATCCGGAGGTTGCGGGTTCGAGCCCCGTCGACCTCGCTATTTTTTTATTTTCAAAAAACCTGGTTTTTCTTGTGATTTCCAGCGTTTTTTCGTTGGCATCGCTTGTGATATGCTGATGCGTCTTTGTAGGGAGATCTAGGTATAAATTCTTGTTGAATTTTGCCTACCAACGCTTGGATTGGCGTATGATTAAAAGAGTTAATCGATTTTGGCGGCCTCGTTTTGGAGTTTTTATGCAAAAACAATCTCGACCTGAATTTGATGTTTCGCCTGAAAGGTTGATCGGGTTGGTTGTTTTCGGGTTGGCCGCGATCTTTATTATCAACGTTATTGTTTCGGGCATGTATTCAGTCGCTGCCCATGAACAAGCCGTCGTTCTGCGGTTCGGAAAGTATGTTCGTACCGTGGGACCCGGGTTGCATTTTAAAGCTCCTTGGATCGATCAGCGATTCATCGTTGACCAGGGAGAAAGGACGCTGCGTCTTCCACATGCCCAAGAAGACACGACCTATTACAGTCAGAACCGTCCTACCAATATGGACGAGCAGGAAGACAAACTGATTCTCACAGGCGATCTCTATGCGGCTGTTGTCGAGTGGAACGTCTTTTGGCGTGTTGTTGAACCGAAGGACTACTTGATCAATTTCAACGGTGATGATGGCGAAGTCGCTAATGTGATCGTTGCTGTTTCGCGCAGCGTCATGCACCGAGCGGTTGGCGACTACTCTGCCGAAGAACTGCTTACCGGTAAACGCGAAGAAATCACAAAGATTGCATTGGAACAACTCACTGCAAAACTTGCCGACTTCGGAAGCGGTATCGCGATTACCGATTTGCAAATGCAACGCGTGACTCCTCCAGACAAAGTCAAACCTGCCTTCGATGATGTTAACGCGTCCATTCAGCAACGTGACCAGAGTGTCAATGAAGCCTATCGTGAACGCAATCAGTTGGTGCCTACTGCCGAAGCCCAACGAGATCGCTTGATTCGCGAGGCCGAAGGCTACGCATCGCGTGAACTGGCTGAAGCTCAGGGCGAGATCTCTGCGCTGCTTTCTAAGTACGAAAGTTATAAGCTAGCTCCGGAAGTAACTCGGAATCGAATGTATATCGAGATGATGGAGAAAGTGCTCACTCAAAGTGGCCCCAAAATAATCCTGGACGGTAAGTCCAGCAGTCCACTTCCTCTCTTAAACCTGTCACCTAACAGCTCCTTTCCAGCGTCGAAAGTAAGTCCTCCTCTTCGATAATTTACGTCCCTTCGATAGTTGAAAACCCAATGAAATACGTCGCTTACACGCTTGCCGTACTCGCAGTGCTATTGATTCTTTCGCCTCTTTTCGTATTCATCGTCGATGAACGCGAGATGGCCGTCGTGCTTCGATTTGGAGCTCCCAAGCATTCCTACACTAATCCTGGGTTCTACTTCAAATTACCCTTTGCCGACAGTGTCCAACGAATCGCCAAGTACCAGCAGTTTTGGGGAGACCAGAAAGATGACCTCTTGCCTGACTTGCCAACCAAAGACGACAAGAAAGTCGAATTAATACCGTGGGCGATATGGCGAGTAAATGATCCAGTTGTATTTGTTCAACGGCTTCGCACAATGGAAGTAGCAGAGCAACGTGTTGAACAGATCGTTCGGAGTTCTATCCGAGACATTATCACACAGTATGACTTGGAAGAAATCGTAAGAAGCACCAATCGCGTGTTATCAAGTGGCGCGGAAGGATTGGCTAATGTTGCTGAGTTACCGGATGAAGTTGCTGCTCAACTGATCGAGACAACCAAGCAAACCAAACCTAAAGGTGTTCAGTTCGGTCGTGCTGAAATATTGGAACGGATTAAGGTTGAAGCCCACAAGAGATTGGCTTCGTCAGGTAATGACAGCGACTCAGTTGGACGTGGTATCGAATTGATCGATGTGGGTATTTCTCAGATCGGTTTCGTCGATAGCGTTCGTCGAAAAACCTTTGATCGATGGGTTGCTGAACGACAAGCTATTTCTGCGAAGAATATAAACGAAGGCGAACGACTGAAGGCGGCAATCATCAACGAGACAAAAGCAGACGTCGCGAGAATCGAAGGTGAAGGTCAGCAGAAAGCTAGTGAAATCAAAGGCAAAACGGATGCGGACGTCATTAAACGCTTCGCCGAGGCTATCGAGAAAACGGGTGACTTTTATACCTTTGCGAGAACCTTGGAAGCATATGAAAAGTCGATTAACACAGATAGTCAGTTGATTCTCTCGACAGATAGCCCATTCTTCAAGCTGTTCAACGGAATGAACACAAGCGAAAAATAATATCCGGTTTTTGGCGTTGGAGTGCTGTTACTGGTCACGGCTTTCTGGGTAGCGACGCAGCGGGAAAAGACAGCTCGCGAGATGGGTTGTCTTTGGACTGTCTTTGGTTTGATTGCGATTTCTTAGATTGATAACCGATTGATAAGTCTTAAAGCTGCGACTTGTCACAGCAGTCCAAAGGTTATTCCTTTAGCGTCGTTGTACAGTTCTTGCTCCCGTGCGACGAATGATACCACGCATTTCTAACGCACTGATCGTGCTGAGTGTCCTGGATGGGGCGAGCCCACTTCGGACGATAACTTGGTCTAAGTCAGTTGGAATATCTTCGATCGCTTCAAGGACTTGTTGCTCCTGTGGGTTCAATTGCAGTTCGGCCGGATGATGAATGACTCGGTCAGGCGAAATTTCCGCGTGATCGACCAAGGGGCCTAAGTGATCCAAAATATCTTGTGCGTCCTGGACGAGGATCGCTCCATCGCGGATCAGCCGGTTGCAGCCGCGCGACATTCGCGAATTGACGGGACCCGGAATGGCGAAGAGATCACGACCTTGCTCGCCAGCATGACTGGCAGTGATAAGCGATCCAGATCTATCGGCAGCTTCTACAACTACAACTCCGAGCGACATTCCGCTGATCAAACGATTTCTCTGCGGAAAGACTCCGGCCTTGGGTTTTGAAAATGGATGCGTCTCGCTGATCAGGGCTCCTCGCTGCGAGACTTGCTGTGCCAGTTCGGTATGTTCTGGCGGATAAATGTCGGTCACGCTACTACCTAAAAATGCGATTGTGCGTCCACCTTCGATTTCCATTGCAGATCGATGTGCAATACTATCGATGCCACGTGCAAGACCGCTAACGATTGTTAGACCGCTGCGAACGAGCGAGCGGGATAAACCTTCGGTTACCATCCGTCCGTAGGAAGTTGCGTGTCGGGTTCCAACGATCGCAATCGATAGCTGATCGACGGGTTTAATATCGCCACGGATAAATAGATACAGTGGCGGTGATGGGATCTCGCGGAGCAGCCTGGGAAACTCTTGATCATCTGGAAAAAGAATTCGCACGTCGTTAGTCAAGCAATCTTCCCAGATGCGGTCAACCAAATCATCTTTCAATGAAAAATGGATGGCTTCTGCTAGCTTGGGCCCGATGCGTTCTACTTCGTGCAGTTGGGAACGCTTTGCTTCTAAGACGTCGGTGGGAGTTTCGAAGTATTCGACAAGATTTTGAAATAGTTGCGGACCAACACCCGGCGTAAAAGCCAGTCGCAAATAGTCACGTTGTTGTGGCGTAAGAGTTTCGGTCATTCGTGCGATACTTGACATGATCGACTACACTGTAAAGGCCCAGTTTCTCCAGAATCACCCGCCCCAGTATCGTACGTGTTTTTTTGCAACGAAACTACTAGCCTGAGTATTTCTTGCGAAGAAGACTCCAGCGATGTCGCCTTCTAAGCCCCAATGTCGTTATGAAAATCGTTTATCTCACCGCGGGTGCCGCAGGAATGTTCTGTGGTTCGTGCATGCTTGATAATTCATTAGCAAAAGCGATGAATCGACTTGGCCATGACTGTATGCTGGTGCCGGTGTACACGCCAATTCGGACCGATGAAGAAAATGTCAGTTTGGATCGAGTTTTCTTTGGTGGGGTGAATGTCTATCTACAACAGAAATTTCCTTTTCTGGCATACCTACCTAGTTGGTTGGATGCTTCGCTGAACAATCCGGCGCTGATACGTCGATTGACTTCAAAGGCAGGCGAGACATCTCCGAAGCTTCTTGGATCACTCTCGGTATCAATGCTACGCGGGATGCAAGGACGCCAGCGAAAGGAAGTGATTCGTATGTGCGATTGGCTTCAAGCATCAATCAAACCCGACGCCATTCTTTTAACAAACCTTTTGATTGGTGGATGCATCCCCGAACTCAAGAAACGTTTCTCATCTAAGATTTTTGTCACATTACAAGGCGACGATATTTTTTTAGACATGTTGCCGGAGCCCTATCGCGAGCAATCGATCACGGCGATGAAGCGATTAGTTCCTCTGGTTGATAAGTTTATTGTCTATAGCCATGACTACGGTCGTCGCATGGCGAGCTTGCTTTCGATTCCGGGTCATCAGATCGCCTGTGTGCCCGCTGGAATCGACACGAGCGCTTTTCTTCAGGGATCATCCACTCCTCGACCAACGAATCATTCCGAGGATAAGCCACTTACGATCGGATACTTCGCACGAATGGCTCCTGAGAAAGGACTCGATTTTATTGTTGATGCGTTTATTGCACTCTCGAAGCAAGCATCCAACACTTCCATTGCGAGTAAAAATCGCCGGCGCCTTCCTGTTCGATTAAAGATGGCCGGATGGATGGGTTCACAGCACACTTTATTCTGGGAAGAGCAGAAACGAAAGCTGGATCAAGCTGGATTGCATGAGCGATGGGAGTATTGTGGATCAATAGATCGGGCTGCTAAGGTGGAGTTTTTTCGAGGGATAGATCTGCTGTGCGTTCCCACATCGTATCAAGAACCTAAGGGGCTTTTCGTCTTGGAATCGGTCGCGGCTGGTGTCCCTTATGTCCAACCCTCGCACGGTGCATTTCCCGAATTGCACCATCGATTAAACGCGATTGATTTTGATGATCCATCATCAGATATTCCTATCGATCTGAATCGGTTTGGGCGATTGTTTAAACCGCATCAAGTAGAGGACCTGATACGAGCGTTGTCCGAAACATTGGATTCTGTAAGCGATGCGCCGATGCAAATAAAAGAACTCGCCAAGGTGCATCAAGAAATTGGTATCGATCGTATGGCTTCAAGGTTGCTGGATGTGATCGATACGTAGAGATGTGGAAAACCTTTAAGATTGTAGCAATGCGGTTTGGGTATTGTAGAGGTTACGGGGCTTCCAATCTTATTTTCAGTCGTCGCGGTCTGTGAGTTGTGATCGGGTCACTTGTTGGCTTTGGCATTGATCGGCTAGCCCCTCGGGCTCAACGGGCGGGCGCTTGTCTTGCTTGTGCGATCAATTCGCTTGCGCCGGCGGAGATCAATTGCAAAGCGCAGGCTTCGCCTATTGATTCGGCTGTATCGACGAGGCCAGATTGGTCTTGTTCGAGGACTTGCGAGCCATCGAGTGAAAAGACTTTTGCTTTTAGGTGCAGCGTTTTGTTATGAATGACTGCATGTGCGGCAACGGGTGCTAGGCATCCGCCGCGGAGGCGGCGTAGTAGAGCTCGCTCGGCCAAAACGGCTTGGTGCGTTTCGTAGTGAATCAACGTCTCGACAATCGCCCGTGTTGATTTGTCATCAGCCCGAGTCTCAAGTCCGAGTGCCGCTTGACCGACCGCTGGGAGCATTTCGTCCAGGCTAAAAGTATGCGTCACGCGATGGATGAGTTCCAAACGCCGCAGACCAGCCGAAGCCAGTAAAATTCCGTCGTACAATTGGTCATCTAATTTTTTTATTCGAGAGTCAACATTTCCTCGGATGTCAATGACTTTCAGGTCAGGACGTTTTTGTCGAACTTGAGCCGCACGACGCAGCGAGCCGGTTCCAACGGTAGCTTCCTGTGGTAGGTCTTGGAGCGTACGACTAATCCGGCCAATAAAGCAATCTCGAGGATCTTCGCGCTCGGGTACGGCGGCCAACCATAAGCCATCGATATATTCAGTGGGCAAGTCCTTGAGTGAATGGACTGCAAGATCGCAACGCTTGTCAATAAGGGCTCGTTGGATCTCCTTAGTGAAGAGACCGACACCGCCTGATGCCCCCAAAGGACCGGTCGACACATCTCCCGAAGTGACTATCGGAACCATTTCAACTTCGACACCTTGAGCCGCGAGGAGGGATGCGATGTGGTTTGCTTGCCAGCGTGCGAGAGGGCTTTGGCGAGTTCCGATGCGGAGAATCATGGCTTCAATTCGTAATGAAATACAATGACTGGAGTGTTAAAGAAGACTTTTTTCTTTGGATCGAGCAGAGGTCGGTGTGTCGCGCACACATGCTTTGAGTCTGTCGAGCGAATTCGCGGGCGTTGTGAGATCGCCACCCGCAAAGTATACTCTCGCCGCAGTTAAGTAGAGCTACCCTTCCCAATGAACTGTCATTAATTACTAGTTATCGCGGAGCAAAAAGAAATATGGCTGTTAAAGTCGCCATCAACGGTTTTGGTCGAATTGGTCGTCTTGTCTTTCGAGCTTTAGTAGAACAAGGTCTACTTGGCAAGACTTTTGAAGTTGTTGCAGTTGGCGATATTGTGCCTGCCGACAACTTGGCTTACTTGCTGAAGTACGATTCGACCCAAGGTAAGTTTGCTGGGACCGTCGGATCCAAGAAGTCATCGCCGGACAAGGCTGAGGATGATGTTTTGGTCGTCAACGGGCACGACATTGCAGTTGTGTCCGCGAGAACGCCAGCCGAGTTGCCCTGGAAAGCCATGGGAGTCGACATCGTTATCGAATCGACGGGCCTTTTCACCGAAGCCGAAAAAGCAACTGGACACATCACGGCTGGTTGCAAGAAAGTCATCATTTCGGCTCCAGCCAAGGGCGAAGACATTACTGTTGTCATGGGTGTTAACGATGAGAAGTACGATCCCAAGGCGCATAATATCGTTTCCAATGCATCATGCACGACAAATTGCCTTGCACCAGTAGTGCAAGTTCTTCTCAAGGAAGGCTTCGGTATCGCTGAAGGCTTGATGACAACTGTTCACGCTTATACTGCTACGCAAAAGACAGTCGACGGACCATCCAAGAAAGATTGGAAGGGTGGACGAACTGCTGCCCAGAACGTGATTCCTTCCACTACCGGCGCAGCCAAGGCAGTCGCTTTAGTTTGTCCAGAAGTGAAAGGGATTTTGACCGGGATGGCGTTTCGCGTTCCCGTACCAACCGTCTCTTGTGTCGATTTGACTGTCAAAACTGTCAAGGATACTTCGCTGGCTGAGATTAATGCAGCTTTGAAAAAGGCTTCCGAGACTTACCTGAAAGGTATTCTCGCCTACACCACCGACGAAGTTGTCTCCTCGGACTTTATTCACGATCAACACAGCTCAATCTACGACGCTGGCTCGTCAATAGAGCTCAACAGCAAGTTCTTCAAGTTGATCGCTTGGTACGACAACGAATGGGGTTATTCAAACCGCGTTGTCGACTTGACTAAGAAGATCGCGGCATCGCTTTAAGTAGATCGCAATAATTCACCGCGGCTTGTACGCTTGAAGTACTTGCCCGCAGGTAGACGTGGGGAATCCCAAGCTATTGAAGGAATCCTTATCGCCTTGTTTGTGGACCGCAGTGATTCGATGCAGTCGATCCGCGACGATGCAATAGGTGGTGTGAATGCGTTGATTGAAAGCCAGGCCAAAGAACCGGGATAAGCGCTATTGACCTTAGTGCAGTTCGATACCGATTACGAGTTTCTCCATAAAGGTGTTCCAGTCTCGCAAGCGGTCGGTTACAAACTGGTTCCGCCAGGTGGTACGGCATTACTAGATGCTATCGGACGAGCGATGAACGAAACGAGGCAACGACTCGCTTCGATGGCCAATCAGGATCGACCTGGATTGGTTATCTTCGTGGTGATGACCGATGGCGAAGAGAACTCGAGCAAGGAGTTCTCGAAAGCAGTCATCAAAAAAATGATTCAGCTTCAGCAAGAAAAATACGGTTGGCATTTTACGTTCCTAGGTGCCGACCATGACGCGTTCGCTGAAGCCAGAGAAATGGGGATGGCAGACTCGAGTGCATCCAGGTTCACGAAGCACAAAGTCGCCGAAGCCTACCGTGCTACTAGTGCAAAGGTGTCGCGGATGCGTAAACAAAGCATTGATTGCATGCCTGTTGCAAACGATTTTACTATCCAGGAGCATGAGGAAATGCAGTAGTCGTTTTAACCTGTAGCGATCCGAAAGATGGGCGTTCTGTTGATTGTTCTGCAGATGACTTATGTTCACGCCGGACCTTACAAGGATCCGATGTTGGCGGCTGGGAAGAATTGGTTAGAGAACGTAAACTGAAGCTGCTGGCTTGGCGAGTGCGGGTCAGCTTTTGAAAGTTTCTTTCTCGAAAACCGTAATTTCTTCGCACATGAACAAACCAGCTAAGACCGCAATCACTCCGACTCGTCAGCAAGATTATCCCGAGTGGTATCAGCAGGTTATTAAGGGAGCGGATCTCGCCGAAAATTCGCCTGTTCGCGGGTGTATGGTCATCAAGCCATGGGGCTATGCGTTATGGGAAAATATGCAGCGGGTCTTGGACAAGATGTTCAAAGACACTGGCCATCAGAACGCGTATTTTCCACTGTTTATTCCGATGAGCTTTCTTGAAAAGGAGGCTCAACACGTCGAGGGCTTTGCGAAAGAGTGCGCCGTTGTCACGCATCATCGTTTGGAGCCGGATGGCAAGGGTGGCTTGCGACCGGCTGGTCCGCTTGAAGAACCTCTGATTATTCGTCCGACGAGCGAGACAATCATCGGTGCATGTTACGCAAAGTGGATTCAATCCTACCGTGACCTTCCGATCTTGATAAACCAGTGGGCAAACGTCGTTCGATGGGAAATGCGAACTCGTCTGTTTTTGCGAACAGCAGAGTTTTTATGGCAAGAGGGACATACGGCGCACGCGACCGCCGAAGAGGCGATGGAAGAAACTCGGAAGATGTTGGAAGTCTACGCCGATTTTTCAGAACGCTACATGGCGGTCCCTGTGATCAAAGGTGAAAAGACAGCAGGTGAGAGGTTTCCCGGCGCGGTGATAACGTACTGCATCGAAGCAATGATGCAAGATCGCAAGGCGTTGCAGGCGGGAACGTCTCACTTTCTAGGTCAGAATTTTTCTAAAGCACAAGAGATCAAGTTCCAATCACAAAGTGGCGAGACCGAGTTCGCGTGGACAACTTCATGGGGTGTTTCGACTCGTCTGATTGGTGCGTTGATCATGACTCACGCTGACGATGATGGACTCGTACTCCCACCACGATTGGCTCCATCGCACGTTGTCATCATGCCAATTTATCGCGACGACACTCAACGAGCAGAGGTGCTTGCGTATTGCCAAAACTTGCGGCGCGAGTTGATGCTTCAGCGACTGGATGATCAGACGATTCGTGTAGATATCGACGATCGGGATTTACGGGGTGGTGAAAAGAAATGGTATCACGTCAAACGGGGTGTGCCGATTCGCGTGGAGGTTGGTCCTAAAGACATCGCTAACCAAGCGGTCTTTATGGCTCGACGAGATACGGGCGAATCGAAATCGGTACCTCAAGTTGAACTGGTCGCGACGATCGGAGCCGTTCTCGAGGATATCCAGAACAACTTGTTAAAGCGTGCAACCGCGATGCGAGATGAGAATACGGTAACCATCACTAACGAACAAGATTTCCGAAGTTTCTTCAAATCGGACAACGAAGAAAATTCGCCTATCCATGGCGGTTTCGCCAAGTGTCACTTTGTTTCTGAAGATGCAGTCAAACCTCTTTTGGACGAATTGAAAGTTACCATTCGCTGTATCCCGCTCGATGGCGGAAACGTTCCCGGTAAGTGCTTTCTCACCGGACAAGATGCAGCACAAATGGCTTACTTTGCGAAGGCATACTAACTGTGTTTGTTGCACCGAAGGGCTTGCTTTCGGTTAGATTAACGAGAGTTGCTTTAGTCCGTCCCGCCTAAGAAAACAAACGATCATGATGAGCCAATCTCCCCGCGTGGTATTTGCGATTCTGTTGTTGCAAGCCGTCTTGTTTCAGTCCAGCAGCGTTGCTCAAGACACACCGGTCGCAAACGAATCTCAATTCCTTTCGAAGGTTCGTCAACTAACGTTTGATGGTCTTCGGGCTGGTGAAGGGTACTTTAGCGCCGATGGAAAGACGATGGTCTTTCAAAGCGAACGCGACCCCTCCAATCCGTTCTATCAGATCTATTTAATGGATCGCGAAACGGGTGATGTGGAACGAATCTCGCCGGGCTTTGGCAAGACGACCTGCGCTTGGATTCATCCCGACAACCAGCGTGTGCTCTTCGCTTCGACTCAGTACGATTTC
>JANODQ010000505.1:0-12792 GCA_031412775.1 Pirellulaceae bacterium
TCAGCATCGAGGAATCGCAAGCTTCGTCAAGCCTACCGACTCGCCTGAACACTTGGAGCTCGACCAGTCACTTGCTCTGGAACGACTGTTCTGCGACAGCTTTTACGGAGCAGCAAAAAACAGCAATCGTAGATTGGTTGCACTTCGGAGGACAAATCATTGTCAACGGACCAGAATCTCAGTCGGCATTAGCAAACAGTTTTTTGTCGAGCTATCTACCCATGGTTGAGCTAACCACGGGAGCTAATGCCGAGATCGATTGGGATGCGTTTAATAAGAAGTGGAGTATTTCGACGATTGTTGGTGAACAGGGGACCCCGATCGTGATGCCGCAAGATCGTAATGTCCCTAGCATCAGTGGCAAACTGGTTCCGCGAGCGCGATGGGTTCCCGGTTGTGAAGGAATTGCAGCCGAACGCATGGTGGGCGCGGGACGAGTTGTGATGACTACGTTTCCTATCGCCGAGTCAACGTGGATTCGTTGGCCCAGCTACAACAGCTTTATCAACGCGGTTCTGCTTAACCGACCGCCACGAATTTGGGCTCGCGATTCAAATCAACTCGGTGACTTCGTTTTTGTGGAACCATTTCGCGGCTTCGAGAGGGACCCGACTTTGACGAGCCGCTTCCGATTACTCGCGCGTGACCTAGGAGCGCGATCGGCAACCCTTGGGCCACCATCGGATGCTTCCATAACCAATTCGTTGCGGGTGCCGGAGCCTGAGCTGAATGTAATTGCGGCTGAAGCTGAATTAGAAGCCGAGCTGAAGCGTGTACGTAGCGGCGAACCGGGCACGCGTAGGTCCGTTGGCGAGTTATCATCGCAAGGCGGATTTACCAGACCCGCCGGACAAGTACTTCGTCAAGCATCTGGTATTAATGTTCCAAGCATTTCGATAATCATAAAACTGTTAGCCGCTTATCTCGTGGTGCTGGTACCCATCAATTGGATCGTGTTCCGGCTGATAGGACGAGTTGAGCTTGCTTGGGTCGCTGCCCCTGTTATTGCTATTGTTGGTGCCTTTGCGATTGCCCGAGCTGTACAACTGGACGTTGGCTTTTCACGATCGCAAACGTCGATATCGGTTGTCGAAGTTCCATCTGGATACGCGCGCGGTTACTCCGCATCGTTCACATCGCTTTACACTTCGCTGACAACAAACTATTCGGCTTTTAATGCGGAGAGCAATGGGCTCGTCGTACCCATGTTGAGTCGCGAAGAAAGGATCATGTCCTTTACTCGCGATACACCGATGATGACTTATCGTTATGCGAGTGATCGAGGAGAAGGGTTAGAATCGTTTCCAGTTCGGTCCAATTCGACAAGTTTTATTCGAGCCGAGCAACCATGCGAGATTGGTGGTCAAGTTGTGTTGACTTGGAGCGGCGACAACTCGGATACGATTCAAGTCGAGAACCGATCGAGTTTGAATTTTGCTCGTGCGGGAATTGTCGCGATGGATAAAGATGGGCAGATCCGCAAGGGTTGGGTAGGCAACATCGACGGAGAAAGTGTTACCTCGGTTGCAGTTGATCTCGCTTCGGTTGCAAATGAATCGAAAGATCGCAATTCAAATAGCAGGAAGGTTCGGTCTTTGTTTTTGGACGAATGGGATTTAGAGGCCTACAAAACCGATCCCGAAAGCTCGAAATCATCAGGCCAGAAAAAGGACTCCGGAAATAGTGGCGATACGACTATCGATGTAAAGCCGTTGATCACCTCGCTTTTGACATCACATTTTTGGCAACCCGGCGAAGCGATGATGGTCGGTGTATGTAACAAGGTTTTTAGTCCCACCGTGATCAACCCGCTTGCTCCTCAACGCCAAGAACAATCGCTTTTTGTTGTCCATTTGTTTTCCGAATCGATTGGTACCGCCTCGCCAGACATCAACATTCCAAAGAAATCAGCAGCTTCTGCGGAGGACTTGGAATCAGCGATTGTCCCCGAGGGATTGACGCCCTCGAAGTGAGAGAGTCAATGAAGGAAGCCGAGCGGCAGGCTGAAAAATACCAATAGTATTTTGGGACCATTGTCCCGAACGAGTAAAAAGACGTCAGCCGGAATGGCGATGGTCCCATCCTGCGGTGTGCCGCCTACGAGTACACTTTAATGCAGGTTGATGATCGTCGAGCAATCATTTGTTGATCATGAGCCTGATAAAACCTGAGCCGATATCGCTAGCCACGGGTGGCATTTTGCAAACTGTGGCAAAGTCAACACTCGAGGCTAGCGCCTACGGCTCCGTAAATAGAAACAGTCTTGGAACAATGTGTTTGGAGGAAAGTTTTGGCTATTTCGATCCGCGCAATGACCGTTGCATATCAACGAAAGCCGGTCCTTTGGGAAGTCAATCTGGACATTCCAACAGGGAAGCTTGTAGGGCTTGTGGGGCCCAACGGAGCTGGTAAGAGTACGCTTTTAAAAGCCATTCTGGGCATGGTCCCAACGATTGGTGGAAGCGTATCGATCTTCGGGCTTGACTACCAAGATGTGCGGTCCCGCGTTGCTTATGTACCACAGCGCAGCAGTGTTGACTGGGATTTTCCAGCGACTGTTCGTGACGTCGTGACCATGGGGACGTATGGCTCTGCTGGTTGGTTTTGGCCGCTTACCAAACGCGAACGCAATCGAGCTCATGAAGCCATGGAGCAAGTTGGGATTTTAGACTTAGCCAATCGCCCGATTAATCAACTCTCTGGTGGTCAGCAACAGCGAGCCTTTCTCGCGCGAGCACTTGCTCAGCAAGCAGATCTTTTTTTGATGGACGAACCCTTTGCGGCAGTGGATGCGGCAACCGAACGAGCGATCGTGGATTGCTTGCGTCGCCTTCAAGAGCTGGGCAAGACGACCCTCCTCGTTCATCACGACTTGCATACGGTTCCTGAGTACTTCGACTACTTAGTCTTGCTGAACGTGCGAACCGTCGCAGTCGGGCCTATGGCAGAAACCTTTACCGACGAGAACCTTCAACGAACCTATGGAGGACGACTCACGATTTTGGACGAAGTCTCCGAGGCAATTCGAAGACGCGAGGCTGCCCGGCCATGATATTACATGGGATTTCTTTTGGGATTTCTTTTGGGATACTTTGGGTAAGCCTCTCGTTCCATCTGCTGGGCATCGCAATGCTGATGGAAACCGCAGCGGTGGAAAGCCTTACTCCTTTTATATTTGATTACAACACACGAGTCGTTGTGGTGGGCACATCGCTTCTCGGCCTTGCAGGTGGCGCGATTGGCGTACTGCTGCTCCTACGCAAACGGGCTTTAATCGGTGACGCAATTGCGCATGCAACTCTTCCAGGGCTCGCGTTGGCTTTCTTCGTCGCAACAGCGCTTCAAATAGATGGAAAGTCGCTTTGGATTTTGTTGCCCGGTGCAGCGATCACGGGATTAATAGGAGCTATGACTGTTGTTGCAATTCGTACATTTTCGCCGATTAAAGAAGACGCCGCGATGGGGATCGTTTTGAGCGTCTTCTTCGGTGCCGGTATTGCGATGATGCGAATCATTCAACAAATGCCCGATGGCTATGCAGCAGGCTTGGAAGGGTTCATTTTTGGCAAAACGGCTTCGATGCGTTTTCAAGATGCATGCTTGATCGCAGTTAGCGGTGCGACCGTTGTTGGATTGCTGGTTCTCTTTCGCCGACAAGTCGAATTGATGTGCTTCGATGAGTCGTTAGCTCGCACACAAGGCTGGCCGGTAACCTTCGTCGACATCGGTCTCATGGCAGCAACGACAACCATTGTGATTGTTGGGTTACAAGCCGTGGGAATGATTCTGATCATCGCGATGCTTGTCATCCCCGCTGCGGCTGCACGATTTTGGACATGGCGATTGTGGCCGACGATTGCGACTTCTTCGTTTATTGGTTGTATCGGAGCCGCTTCCGGTGCCATCATTAGTACGATGGCCCCGCGAGTTCCTTCGGGAGCCGCAATTGTTATCGTGCTAGTAATTTTGTTTTCCTTCAGCGCTCTCTTTGGTCGAAAGAATGGAACGGTTTGGCGATGGGCACGACGTTTCCAACAACGCCGTGAAACTGATCAACAGCATTTGCTACGATCAATATACGAATGGTTAGAATTAAAAGGCTCGAAGCCTCACGACTTTGGTCAAACTCGATCAGAAAGCTTTCTTTTAAATGATTTAGAGTTTGTAAGAAACTGGTCTCCTTCGCGGCTGGCACGGACTGCAAATCGATTCCAACGCAATGGCCTTCTGGTTCAGTTAAGCCAAAATCGATGGGCACTTACCGCCACTGGAATTCAGCAATGCGTCCGAGCGATTCGCCAACACCGTTTACTCGAACTGTACTTTGCTCAGATAGCCAATTTGTCTCCCGAGGCGATCGATCGCGGTGCCGACTACAGCGAACATGCTCTTGACGATCAGATGCTTGCCGAACTCGAACGGGACATTGACGGTGCATCAATTGGTTATGAAGTTCCTGAGAGCTTGCATCCTATCGGAAATATCCAATCTTTGAATAACCAATCTCGAAACGAGGCAAATCCATAATGCAAACGCCATGGATTACGATGGATTATTGGTTGGACGGCTGGATTATCGTTATAGCGATTCTCGCAAGTGTTTCTGCAGCCATTCTCGGAAACTTCTTAGTACTTCGACGGCTCAGCCTGCTAAGCGATGCGATTAGTCATAGCATTTTGCCCGGACTAGCTGCTGCATACTTGATTACAGCCAATCGCTATTCTTGGACTGCTTTGATTGGAGCCATTGCGGTCGGTTTGATTACGGTATGGTTGACCGAATTGATTGGACAGTATGGTCGCGTTGATGAAGGTGCGTCGACGGGGATTGTCTTTACTGGTTTATTCGCACTAGGCTTGATTATGATCGTGCAAGCAGCCGACCGAGTTGACTTGGATCCGAATTGCGTGCTCTTCGGGGACATTGAATTGAGTCCGCTCGATTCTATTGTAACTTCACTGGGTGTCATCCCAAGATCTGCAGTTGTTTTGACGGTATGTTTGATACTGAATACGTTGTTCGTTACTCTACTTTTTCGTTTGTTGCGAATTGCGACGTTTGATCCGCAGCTAGCCACCAGTTTGGGCGTGAGTCCTCGTATTCTGCACTATGCTTTGGCCACATTGGTTGCAATTACCAGCGTATGTAGCTTCGAAGCGGTCGGAAATGTGTTGGTCGTCACAATGTTTATCGTGCCACCCACGATCGCTTTTCTGCTAGTTAATCGATTACCAATGATGATTCTCGTCAGCGTGAGCGTTGCAACTCTGGCCGCTGTCGTTGGGCATCTTTCCGCAGTCGCTGTTCCTGTGATGTTTGGCTACAAAAGCACCAGCACGGCCGCGATGATCAGTGTTATTTCGGGAGTATTCTTGGCACTTGCAATTTTGTTCAACGTAAAGACCGGCGTGATTGTCCAAGCATTTCGACGTACTCAACTAGCTTGGTCCATTCTCCGGCAAGACATATTGGCACTCCTGTTTCGTGATAGCGAACGAGGACAATCAGCACGAAGTTTGCGAGACATCACCAAGACCTTGTTGTCGCAAAGTTGGATTACGGCGATGGCTTTACGAGGCCTTGTGTGGCGTGGATATGTGAATCGTGTCAACAATCAGACAAGCTCTCAGGCATCGAGTTCGGGTAACAGCATTGGCTACGCACTATCCAACGATGGACGCCGTCATGCTCAAAACCTTGTCCGTTCGCACCGTCTTTGGGAGCAGTACCTTGCAACCACTGGAACGCAGTTAGATCGTATTCATGCTCAAGCAGAAACACTCGAACACTTCACCAATCCAGCCTTGCGGCAACAGCTAGACTCCGAAACACAGCAGCCTCAGTCAGATCCACACGGAAAAGCGATCCCGCCTGAAGAAAAGTAAATCAAAGATAGACACTTCTCGCCGAACGGAATCCAAAAGTAGGTTCCGCTTGCCGAGTGGAATCCGAAAGTAAGTTCTGCCTACCTAGCGTAGCTCTTTCGATTCGCCCGGCAGGCGAAATCTACTTCGCATTATCCGACCAACGCTCTAAATATCTAGCAAGGCTTTGATGGGTTCGCCTTCGCTCAGGACCATTGGACGGCCTATGGGTGTGATGATCTCGCGATGGATATTGATTCCGAGCGCCATTAATAGGGTTGCATGGAGATCGGGGACAGTAACTTTGTCAGCGATTTCGTCCCAGTTTTTTTCGGAATCCTTGGGTGGAGATGCGCTGGTTGCTCCGTGTACGTAACCGCGACGAATCGGGCCGCCGGCGATGAGAGTGCTAAAACCAACTGGCCAATGGTCTCGACCACCCGAGACATTGATTTCAGGTGTTCTTCCGAATTCGCCTCCACAAACAACCAAAGTCGAATCGAAAAGATCGCGAGCTTTGAGCTCTTTCAATAGCGCTGCGAGGGCCGCATCGAGAATCTTGCATCGTGCGCTCTGAAGCTCATGATTATTGATGTGACTATCCCAACCATTCAATTCAACCTCGACGCATCGGACTCCCTGTTCAATCAATCGAATCGCAGCTAGGCATCCGCGACCAAAAGGTGTCTCACCAAATCGAGTGCGAGTTTCTTGCGATTCCTCTTTAATGTCGAATGCCTTAATCTGATCGCTTCCCATCATCGCGTTGGCTCGCTCAGTCGCAGTGATGTGCTGCGTCTTGTCGCGATCCATGTTTTCGAATCGACCTCGAGTAAACTCGCGATCCACAACAGAAGACAATCTTTGAAGACGCTTTTGCATTTCGACATTCGGGGCGGGGCTTCTAAGATTTGGCAAGGGTCCTTGAGGATCATTCATTTGGAAGGCGTCTAAGTCAGCTCCCAAGTAACCTCCCCGCGCAGGCCACTGACCACTGAGAATCGTTACATGACGAGGGATCTCGATCGAGTCCGATGTCTCATGACAAAGCACAGCTCCGATGGATGGATGCACCAACGTTGGATCGCGTCGCCATCCAGATTTCAAGTGGTAGGTCGCTCGCTCGTGATCACCTTCTTTGCTGACCATGGATCGCACGAGCGTCGTCATGTTCAAAATTTCAGCAGTTTGCGGCATCGTGTCAGCGACCTCAATCTTGGGGATTGATGTCGATATTGCTTTGACATCGCCACCAACCCTAGTGCCTGCATGCGGGTCAAATGTCTCGAGCTGACTTGGACCGCCTTGCATCCAAAGGACGATTAAAGACCGAGCCGTTTTGGAAGTGCGGCCATTGCGATCTTCACGCGGTGAATCGGATGCGTGTGCTAACCGGTCTGCGATTTGTGATAATCCTAACCCACCAAGCTGAAGACTTGTCGCAGTAACTATCGAACCTCCAAGCCACTGGCGACGCTTCATACGATGCCATGAATCACACTCGGCAGTGTGATTCATGGCGCTGCCCATGGTTACTGCGCTATTATTTGTATTGTCTGCAACAGTCATGGTTAGTGGTTCCATAAAAACTCAGTGGAATTTAGCAGAGTCCAAAAAATACCCGCCATCGCTTGGGATCGCGAGATATCTTTTTCAGATAGAAGTTCAATAAATGCGTCTGATTCAACTTGGGTTGGCAATCGATTTAGCACTGACATGTATGCCGCCTCGATCGCAGTCTGATTGTCACGAGTCAACATGGCTATCTGCGAGCTGGCATTGGCAATCGGATTCGCCTTAACGCGTTCTCTAAGAAATCGACCGTTCATCAAAAGCAATCGCTGCGGGATCGTCACACTCTGAGTGACGAATTCATCTTCGCCCAGATCACCATAAGCTTTCGTAAAATCATTTACTGTCCCAAAGCGTTCCAATTGACTTACAATCGAACTATTGTCGTCGATCATTTGCAATCGACATGCTTGAAGGAGCGATGCTGCGACTTGTTCGGGGCGCAGTGGTGTCATTGGAAAGACTGCCAGCGATTCCTCGTGCTTGGAAGTAACCTCGGTCGCTTCATCTTCGATACGTGATTCACGTTGAAAGGCATCGGTGGCGACAATCAAACGTATAAGCCGCTTCACATCGTAATCGTGCTTTGCAAAGTCTTCCGCGAGAATCTCAAGCCCGGCTGGATAGGGCCCTGTGATGGGAATGTCATCCACAGGATCTACGAGTGGCTTGCCAAACAGAAGAGCCCAAAACCGATTGACGGCGGCTCGAGCGAAAGCTTTATTTTCAGTACTAGTTACCCAAGCGGCCAGTTGCTCGCGCGGTGATCCGAAGTCGGGTAACAGATCGCGTAAGAATGGAACGTTGGGTTCGATCTCGGTTTCGTCCGAGCTTCCAAGAAGAGTGACTTTATACTTCCGTTTGTCATTTCGAACTCCGGCAAACACATTCGGTGCATGGATCGCCGCGCTGCTGTAGAAAGCGGCCAACGAATGAAAGTCGATTTGCTCGCCTTTGCGGGGCGAATCGTCGCTGCCGAGTTGGACATTTCCGACAAAATCATTATGGCACTGTAAGCAGTCGATACGCATGCCAAGAAACGCTCGCGATGTTCTTCCTGCCAGCCGAACCGGATCCGCCCGATTCTTGTTCCCTCCATCGAAGGTCGCTGTGAGAAAGTTCACTTCAGGATTCGATGTCCACAAGCCCTCCGAGGTGATCATGCTGCGAACGATTTGGTCATAGCGAACATTACTTTGAAGCTGCCCGGCCAACCATAGTTGGAATCGTCGACGTCGGTAGAGCAGAAACTGCCCATCGTGAGTCCCAACAAATGCTCTCGCAAGTCTCTCGGACAGATAGTTGCTCGATCGAGTATCAGCGAGAAGGTAATCGGTCCACCACGATATCCGATCTTCAGCCGGAAGTTGTTCCAGCGTTCTGTACTCCTCGAGCGACAACCCGTTTCCGACCATCGCCAACGAAAGCCGTCGGCAGATTGCTTCCCACGGAGCAGGCAGGGCTTTCTCGAGGCCCAGGTCACTGATCGATTGGGCCTGCGCGGTGTCAATCGCTCGTGCAACATTTTCAATCGATTCGACCCGTCCCAGAAGTGCATCCGGCGCAATGGGGCGAAGCTGCGGTGTCGGTGTGATTGCCCCTACAAACACCAACGTAGTCACGGCCCCGCAAAGAAGGAGCAGTAACCGTCGCGGGAGTCGACTTTTTCGGATCCAAGACATGAATTTCATGATTTAGCATTTCGGCAAAGACAGTAACATAACACTATTCGTATCATTGTTCCAAGTCTTGGAAAACTAATCGATATCGGCATCAAAAATCCGGAGAAGTCGAAGATTTTCAGGATGCTACACCCACGCTAGTGTAGAAGGCAGCCGCTAAATCATGGTTTTACGCAATTACCTTAGTGGAAAACCAACACGGCTCAGCGTTGCCTTAAAGCATCTTGATTGCGACAGGTAGACATTACCAATGACGATAGTCGCGTTCGTAGCTTCCGCATCACGGTGCAAAACGTTTATCCGTCACGGTCCCGCCCAGCCCTGCTGTGATGACTCGGAAATTGTGGTCCATCATGCCGATGTAGGTTCCTTCGTAAGTCCCTGATGGGCCCAACGCATCGGCGTAGAGCGGCCCGCCCAGCTCGATCTGCTTGCCACGAGCCGCACAGCCTTCGACCAACGCTCGCATGGTGTTACTGGAAACACTCGACTCGACAAAGATGGTTGGAATACCACGATCGACAATCATGTTGACTAGTTCTGAGATCGTTGCGAGCCCAGCTTCCGATTCCGTCGACATACCTTGAACGCCTCGAACCTCGATATTGTATCTCTTGCCAAAGTACTGGAATGCATCGTGGGAAGTTATCAACACTCGCTGATTATCCGGAATTGTTCTGATCAGCTTTTGTCCATATTCATCGAGTGCTAGAAGCTGTTCTCGCAGCTTTTCAGCGCGACCTAACCATGCCGTTTTGTTTTCAAACTGCAAGCTTTCGAGCGTTCTCGCAATTTCCAGCGGTGATTCTGCCCACAAGCTAACGTCCATCCAAATGTGAGGGTCTTCGGCGTGAAGTGGATCTCCCTCTGATCGTCCATGCTGCTCCCAAACCCATTCACCAATTACGAGCTTGAGCTGAGAACGTGGAAGATGATTGAAGACAGCTCCCATGCGGCCTTCTAAATGAAGACCATTATAGAACAACGCTTTGGCTTGTCGCACTAAGACCACATCGTCACGCGTCGGTTTGAAAAGATGCGGATCAACACCCGCACCCATCAACGTGACGCTTCGAACATCTTCACCACCAACCATTTCGACCAAGTTGCCGATCATGCCGGTTGTCGAAACGCATAAGCTACGACCATCGGCGGCACCAAGATCGTTTTTTACCGCAGTCAGCGAATTGTCCGTCAGCACTTTAGGTGAGCAACCAGCAAAGGAAGTAAGCACCAATATCAGTAACGAACCAGTAGTCCACTTGCTCACGACGTGACAATCGTCTTTCCGTCACGAATCGATTCGTAGATCGCTTCGATTACCTTGAGATCCTTCAGTCCTTCTTCGCCGGAGACTCGTGACTTCTTATTTTCTAACACACAGTTTGCGAAGTCTTGTAGCTCCAGTTGGAACGCATCGACTTGATCAAACTTGATCGGACCGTTTGAGCTTTCGCCCTGGATACCGGTGTAGCTGTAGGCGGGGTCTAGTTGCATGAAGCCGTTATCAGAGTAGGCTCTAAATCGATTCATACCGCTGAAGTTGTAGCTTGTAGCGCACTGAGCCATCACACCCGAGGGGAACTTCATTGTCCAAGTAATTGACTCGTCGACTTGAGCAAATTTCGTGGCATCTGTTTTCGTCTCTTGAGCAGTGATCGAGATAGGCTCTTCACCGGTCAAATATCGGCAAGCTTGCAAAGCGTAAATCCCAACGTCCATCAATGCACCGCCACCAGCAAGCTGCTTATTAAGCCGCCACTGCTTGGGATCGCCAATCTTAAATCCAAAGCCCGCATCGATCAGACGCATGGTTCCCAACTCTTTGCTTCTTGCCATCTCGATGCATTTTTGATGATGCGGATCGAATTGACAACGATATCCAATTCCTAGCTGTCGGTCTGCGGCCTTGCAAGCGTCTATCATGCGTTGACATTCTGCGACTGAGTTTGCCATCGGCTTTTCACAGAAGACGTGCTTGCCAGCCTTTGCTGCACGAACTGTGTATTCCTCGTGCATGCTGTTAGGAAGCACCACGTAAACGATATCGACAGCGTCATCTCCAGCGATCTTGTCGAAGGATTCGTAGTTATAGATGTGGGCTTGATCAATGTTGTAATTCGAAGCCCACACTTGTTCTTTCTCGGGCGTACCAGTAACGATCGCAGCCAGGTGGCAGTTGCCAGTCTTTTGAAGTGCAGGAGCAATTTGCTTGGTGCTAAGACTACCTAGTCCGACTAATGCAACGCCCAGGCTCTTTTTTTGATCGCCTCGCGCGCTTTCCAAGGAATGAAAGCCGCCGGCTGCCACGCCTGCCGCAAGTCCTGCCGAAACTGTCTTCACAAACGTTCTTCGAGAAGGTTGGAATGCTGATGTCATCAATTAATCCTTGCTAACGAGAGGGAATACTACTTTAAGTCTTCTTGCGGCTTCGCCGAGTAATCAGGGTCCGCCATCTTTTGATCGAAAAGCCAACTGAAAAGTTCAGGGTTCTTATATGTTTCAGTCCAACTGTCATGCTTGACACCCGCATATTCAGTATAACGCGGCGATGCACCGAGTGCCTTTAAGGCGTCGATCATTTCTCGGGATCGTCCAACGGGAACAGCCGGATCCTCCGAACCATGGAAACACCATATGGGGAGTTTTGCAAATCGGCTCACAAACTTCGGATCACCACCACCACAAATCGGGGTAGCCGCCGCAAAGACGTTTTCATAACGCGAAATTGCATCCCACGTCCCGTAACCGCCCATTGAAAGGCCGGTAATATAAACGCGAGAAGCATCCACATTGGAATTTGCACACATTGTGTCGACAAGGTTTTTAACCAATCCCATCGATTGACTGGGTGCCTCTGGCATCTTGCTCGTTGGAAGTGACCAATCTACCTCAACCCACTTCAGATCGCGTGGACATTGTGGAGCCAATACGTACGCCGGATACTTTTTTCGATTCGCCTCGGTGGCAAACTCCTTTGCACCGTGCTTTAACTGCGAGGTGTTATCGCTCCCGCGCTCGCCCGCTCCGTGAAGGAAGACAACTAACGGGTACCGTTTCTCGGAATCAAAATCGACAGGCTTCATCAAACGGTAATTTAAAACGACGCCACTGGAGTCACTGAATTGGCGTGGCTCGAAAATCTTCAGCACTGGGTCGTCCGCCGCAACAGCCGGCGGTGTCTCCTGTGCGGCAATCGGATTTACGGAAGTCATGATGACGAGCAGAAAAAACGGAGGGAACTTGAGCATGGAGCGAATCCTTTGGCAAAGTTAGGTTACCTCAATTGTAACAACTTTGGACTGCTGTGACTTGTCGCAGCTTGAAGACTTATGCTTTGGACTGCTGCGACTTATCGCAGCTTTAAGATTTATCTGAGGGTTTTCTAGCTAACATGGCCCCCGGAAAGCTACGTCAATGTAGGAATAGATCGGTATCGAGCGAATCATGTAGGGGGAAAATTCAACTGGCCCATACGTAGCTGGTCTTAACGAGGGAGGTAGCAAGTCCTGCGAAGCTTTTGTAGATCGAGTACTCCTTCTTTGCTGAACAACATGTGTAGTTCTGGAGAATTGAGCGCCACCGTGATGGGCATCTGCACGCCATCTACTATGACTTGTTCGGATATAAATCGGATGCCATGACTGTAGTCGACGTACGAATCCCTGTGCCCA
>JANODQ010000506.1:0-1621 GCA_031412775.1 Pirellulaceae bacterium
ATCAACGGGCAAGCGAACGACTCGCAAAAAGAAACAAAAGCCTGTGTGGTTATTTCCCTCGATGGTCGGCGGAAGTGTCGCATTGCTTGGTTTTCTTGTGTGGATGCTCACAGGAACCTCGAACCAAAACAAAGTCATCACTAAGAACGTCGATCCTAGCAACTTGAAGTCTGGTGAGAGCAATGCGACGGCATCGCCTGACACAAGCTCGGACTCCACTTCTCAATCGAACGCAAATTCATCTCCAAGTACACCGAAGCGGCCACCCGCAAAGCCACGTGAAGTAGATCCGCTTGCCGAGCAATTCGTATTCGCAACTACTGAGAATTCCTTCCCTTGGTTACCCCCAAGAGCCGCCAAGCCTTACTCGCTGGAGATGCTCCCACCCGGTCTTCAGGGACTGTTGGTAGTCCGCCCATCGGTTTGGACAAGCGACGATATGGGCGTTACCAAGTTGGAAGCATTGTTGAAGCCTATTGAATTGCTTTGGGAACCCGTTCGTAAAAATGTGGGAACGACCATCGCCGATATTCAGCAGGTGTCGTTGGGACTTTACAGAAGCAGTCGCGATGAGGGGTATCCCGAATTGGTTTATCGAATAACGCTCAATGAGCCCACATCAGTCGGAACGCTCAAGGCAAAATGGATGAAGTATGAGGAGCAACCAGCAGGCGAGAAGAATCACTTGTGGGCAACCGCTACAGATGCCATCTTTACTCATGCAGGTCCCGTGGATGAGGAAAGGAAGATCACGCAATTTACTTGGGGGCCGATTAATTTGATTCGTGATTTAGCAGAGATTGACGGGAATACATCTGCGATCACTCGATCGCTTGAGGAGCTTTGGCAATTGAGTGATTCGCGATCAGATCTGTCGCTTTTGGTCTCCACCACTTTTCTTTTCAGCAGTGCAAGGAATCTTCTTCCTTCCATCAATGGACCGCTTAGCGAATCAATTCAACAATTGATCGCGGATAAAACGCTCGGCTTTGCATTTACTACATCGCTCACAAATTCTTGGTATGGAGAATTGCGGATACTCGGGCGTGAGAGTGCTGAGTCGGCCAAGTTGCTGAAAGAGATTCGTTCGATCGCAAAGGACTTATCCAACACGATGGAGAAGAAGCTTGTTGAAACTCCAGCCCACGCCTACTGGCGAGCACTCGCGATACGCTACCCGCAGATGCTACGAGCACTTGATAAGCATTTACGATTTGGGCTGGAGAACGGTCAGATCGTTGCCAACTTTTACTTACCAAAGTCAGCCGCAACGAATCTCGCGGTCGCATCTTGGATGATGCTACAACCATCATCCTTTCAAGCAGCGTCGGCACCGGTTGCTAGCACCGCGAAGCCCGCCAATCAACCAGCTATGCCCGCCTTTGCATTACTTGAGCATCCGGTCACGATCAGTTTTGAACAGGAGCCACTGGACTCGGCCTTAACGTTACTCGCCGAAGAACTCAATAGCTCGCTTCCACCCAATGTGCCCAGGGTTACGATTTCGATTAACGGAAAAGCCTTTGAGCTTTCCAGTGTGACTCGAAATCAGCAGATACGCGACTTCCGTTTCAAAGGTGCTCCTCTGCGGAATCTTTTAACAGACCTTGCTTCACGCGTG
>JANODQ010000507.1:0-10981 GCA_031412775.1 Pirellulaceae bacterium
CGCCGGAGTTTTGCTTTTCTTTATTTCGTGGAAATCGATTCTTCGATATCGCAGCCTATGGCGGTGGTTGGTAAGAGCCGAACATGAGGCCACGCACCTTCTATTCGCTGCTCTCACCGGACATCCGGTCCTTAGTTGGAAACCCGAGAATGACACCAGATCCAACGAAGTTGACAACCAAGAACTTGAAAACAACGCTCCAAACCGCAACACTCCAAAACGCAACACTCCAAAACACAGTGATCCAAAAAGCAGTGATCCACATACCACGACTCGTAAAGTTGCTCGCGAAAGCCGTTCAAAAGCCGCATCGAAGCGGACTAGCAAAACGCCGGTTGAATTCGAGAGTTCAGGCAACTGGTTAATTCAGATTGCGCCCTATTTTTTCCCAACGGCAGCCGGCATCCTTTGGATCGCTGCGATTTTTATTCCGTTGGGATTTCTCGGGTGGACAACGATTGCCCTCGGCCTGGCAACTGGGTTTCACGTTACTTCCACAATTATCGAGATCCGAACAGATCGCGATGAATTGCAGCAGTTAGGCTGGCGATTTTGCTGGATGTTTTTACCCGCCGCCAACCTGATGGTGCTTGGGTGCTTGCTTTCCTTTTCCCAAGAAGGATTCACGGGGATCTTCCATTTCCTTAGCGATTCACTCCAACCAATCCAAACCATCGTGGCCTACTTTCGCTCTCAACCGGAAATAGCAAAGATCAGTAATGCTCATAGGGGCTTGGGGCTTTCAAAGACCCAAGCTAAACTTGTAAGTGCTTTAGATTAACAATGAGTTTAAAACCCAAGACGCAAATTGCCGAAGTACATTTCGGATTCGCGGGTTCGACTCCAAGCCTTCTAGAACAAAACAATGGCCGAGTGGCGAAATGGCAGACGCACAGGACTTAAAATCCTGGGAGGGGTAAACCCTCGTGCGGGTTCGATCCCCGCCTCGGCTACTGATTTTCACAGGGTTTTCTCTTAAAACCCAATGAAAACAAAGGGATTCTTGACCCTTTCGTTCTTTTGTCACTCGCGCCATTCTGGTACTCGGCAGAACTCCAAAAGATATCTTTGAACTATTCTAAGACACAATTAAGGTACAATTTTTTGAAGGACTTCTGAAAATGAATGAACTTTACTAGCCTGAGAATGGAGCAACAAGGTACGCAGACTACATCGATAGAGGACGGAAAATGGGTTCGCAAGTCCACCAAGATGAAGGACAGTCAACTTGCCGTAAAGGTCCTTGCCGTGCGAGAGGTTGGCTAGTTGCCGATTTTTGGTTCGCCACTTACGATGGCCTTGCTACTCCGTGATTTCTTAGAGGGCGAGCTCCATTCTTGAAATCTTCAGGGCAGGCATTCTCATTGCGTTCTAGGCACCGAATCAGCAAGCACCCGTGGCAAACGATACAAACCTTTCGTCTTTTATCTGGTCCGTTGCTGATTTATTGCGAGGTGATTACAAGCAATCGAAATACGGCAAGGTGATCCTTCCCTTCACGGTGTTACGACGTTTGGATTGTGTTCTGGATGCTTCAAAGCCCTCAGTGCTTGCGGAGCTTGTGAAGCGAACCGCTGCAGGCTTGAATCCCGAGCCGTTCTTGCTCAAGAAAGCTGGACAGCTCTTCTACAACACCTCGCCGCTCGATATGAAGAAGCTGATGGGTGACCAGGACAATATCAAAGAAAACATCTTCTCTTACATGCAATCGTTCTCGCCAGCCGTCCGAGAAATCTTTGAGTGCTTCGACTTTCATACGCAGATTGACCGGCTGGCGAAGTCCGGGCTGCTCTATCTGGTGACGGAGAAGTTCGCGGGCATCGACTTGCACCCTGAGACCATCAGCAATGCCCAAATGGGAACGGTGTTTGAAGAACTGATTCGCAAGTTCGCGGAACTGTCGAACGAAACCGCTGGCGAACACATGTCGCCGCGAGAAGTCATTCGGTTGATGGTGAATCTGCTGTTCATCGAAGACGACGACGTGCTGTGTAAACCCGGGGTCGTCCGGTCGCTGTACGATCCCACGGTCGCCACGGGCGGCATGCTATCGGTGGCTGAAGAGCATCTTGCCGGGCTGAACCCGGACGCTCGGCTGGTGATGTTCGGACAAGAACTGAATGCCGAATCGTACGCTATCTGCAAAGCGGACATGCTGATCAAAGGACATGACATCAGCAACATCATCCTGGGCAACACGTTGTCGAATGACGGGCTCATCGGAAAATTCTTTGACTACATGCTCTCCAATCCTCCGTTTGGCGTTGAATGGAAGAAGATTGAAGCCTTCATCCGAAAGGAATACGAGCAACAGGGATTCAACGGACGCTTTGGTCCTGGATTGCCGCGAGTAAGCGACGGCTCGCTTTTGTTCCTGATGCATCTGATATCAAAGATGCGTCCCGCCAAGGATGGAGGCAGTCGCTTCGGTATCGTCCTGAATGGCTCGCCGCTGTTCACCGGTGGAGCTGGTTCCGGCGAAAGCGAGATCCGTCGTTATGTCCTGGAAAACGATTTAGTCGAAGCGATCATCGGCTTACCTACGGACATGTTTTACAACACTGGCATCAGCACTTACGTTTGGATCGTCAGCAATCGCAAGCCGGCCCATCGCAAGGGCAAGCTGCAACTGATCGACGCAAGTGGTATGTGGCAGAAGATGCGAAAGAGTCTCGGTAGCAAACGCAAAGAGCTCAGTCCCAAACACATTGCCGAGATCACGCGGCTGTTCGGCGAATGCAAAGAAGTCTACGTCGATCCCGAAACGGGAAAGCCCATCAGCCGGAAGGCCCTAGCCTCTGGTTCCCAGGGAGTCCCCATCAGTCGCATCTTCAAGAACGAAGAATTCGGCTACCACACCATCACCGTTGAACGCCCTGAACGAGACTCGGCAGGCAACATCGTACTAGCTGCCAAAGGCAAGCTGAAAGGCAAGCCACAACCAGATTCCAATCTACGCGACACCGAGAACGTTCCACTCAGCGAGGAAGTCGAGACCTACTTCAAACGCGAAGTCTTGCCGCACGCTCCTGATGCGTGGATCGACCACGAAAAGACCAAAGTCGGCTACGAGATCCCATTCAACCGCCACTTCTACGTCTTCAAGCCACCGCGTGAACTAACCGAGATCGACGCCGAATTGAAAGGGGTTACCGATCGCATCTTGAAGATGATCGGAGGGCTGACGAAATGAGCTTTCCGAGATACCCGAAGTACAAGGATAGTGGCGTCGAATGGCTGGGTGAGCTGCCGGAGCATTGGGACGTGTGGAAAATCGCACATGCATTCGAGACAATCGGAAGTGGAACAACACCGAAGTCTGATAATCGTGACTACTACGAAGGTGGGGACATCCCGTGGATCAATACAGGCGACCTCAACGATGCAGGACTCGACGAATGTGCTAAGCGAGTAACTTCCCTTGCAATGACGGAACACACATCGCTGAAACTATTTCCCGCAGGTTCGCTTTTAATTGCAATGTATGGTGCAACGATTGGCAAACTAGCCATCCTAAGTTTCCCTGCGACTGTGAATCAGGCTTGTTGCGTTTTTTCAGGTGCGTCGCCAATTGCTTCAAAGTTCATGTTCTATTGGTTCCTTGGATTGCGACAACAGATCTTAAGTCTGGCAACTGGCGGCGGGCAACCGAATGTAAGCCAGGACATCCTCCGAACGTTGCGAGTTGGTTGCCCGGACGAAGAAGAGCAAAATCAAATCGCCAAGTTTTTAGATAGCGAGACATCGAAGATAGACGCGTTGGTCGGGGAGCAGCGTCGGCTGATTGAACTGCTGAAAGAAAAACGCCAAGCCGTCATATCCCACGCCGTCACCAAAGGCTTGAACCCAAACGCCCCCCTAAAACCTTCCGGCATCGAATGGCTCGGCGATGTGCCACAGCATTGGGAAGTTCCGCCGCTTTACACCCGTTATGAACAAGTGCTTGGTAAGATGTTGGACCAAAACAAAATGACCGGCGAACACCCCATTCCATACGTGCGAAATGTCGATGTGCAATGGGATAAAGTCAACACGGAAGACTTGCCAACAATCGACATTCGACCTGATGAGTTGGAGCGATTCACGATCAAGAACGGCGATTTACTTGTGTGTGAGGGCGGTGAGGTAGGGCGCACTGCGATTTGGAATAGCGGTGACAACAAAGTTGCATTTCAAAAAGCTCTTCACCGGCTTCGACCAATTACGTCAACTGAATGTCCACGTTATTTCTATTACATAATGTGCTTCGCCACGGGTATGAACGTGTTTATTGCCAACTCAAACCCAAACACCATTCCTCACCTAACAGGCGAACAGATACGTGTGTATCGCTTCCCAAAGCCTCCAGGCAATGAACAGACCGAAATAGCAAATTTCCTCGACGCTGAATCCGAAAAGCTGGACGCCCTAACCGCCGAAGCCGAGCGTGGGATCGAGCTGCTGCAAGAACGCCGGACCGCCCTGATCTCCGCCGCCGTTACAGGTAAGATAGATGTTCGAGACTTTACATCGATGGAGGCCGTCGCTTGAAACCTTACGTTCCGAATAAGCTTCCGCTTGAAGGTCTTGATATTGATCGATTGATCCGCAAAGTCGGGCCAGCGAATGCTTCGATTGCGCGCTACGATGGTTTATTGCAAAGCGTTGTTAATCCGTCTGTGATGCTGTCTCCACTAACGCAACGTGAAGCAGTTTTATCGTCGAAGATTGAGGGGACTCAAGCGACGGTCGATGAAGTTCTTGAGTTTGAAGCCGGCATCGAATTTGATCCTGAGAAGACGAATGACATTCAAGAAATTGTTAACTATCGAAAGGCACTGCGTCTTTCGTCGGAAGCCATCGAGAAAGGACCGATCGATCTTCTACTTATCCTTCAAATGCATAACGTGCTGATGGACAGTGTACGTGGCTCACGCAAGTCACCGGGCAAGTTTAGAACCGAACAGAATTGGATTGGTACTGATGGTTCTACTATGGAGAATGCGAGGTTCGTTCCACCGTCGCCAGATGGATTACTTGATCATTTGAAGGCGTTTGAAACCTACATGGCGGGAACGGATATCGATCCATTGATCCAAACGGCTGTTGTGCATGCTCAGTTCGAAATCTTACATCCGTTCTCCGATGGAAATGGTCGAATCGGCCGACTGTTGATTCCTTTGTTCTTGTTTCAAAAGAGAATGCTCGCAAGCCCAATGTTCTATTTGAGCGAATTCCTTGAAGAGAATCGCGAACGCTACTACCAACGCTTGCGGGCCATTGGCAGCGACGGTGGATGGACCGCGTGGATCGAATTCTTCTTGGAAGCAGTAGAATTGCAGGCGATCGCCAACTCGGAACGGGTGAAAGGCATTCTTGCCCTTTACAACACCATGAAAATGCGGGTGACTGAAGTGACTCATTCCCAGTATTCGCCCGCAATTTTGGATGCTATTTTCGACCGGCCTATTTTTAGTTCTGCGGATTTTATGATTCGTTCGGAAATTCCAAACGCGACTGCCAAATCTGCTTTGAAGAAACTGAGGGAGGCGGGGGTGCTGTCGGTGCTTCGGCCTGCCAGTGGCAGCAGAGCGGCGGTGCTGGCATTCGTGGACCTTCTCAACCTCGCTGAGGGTCGAAAAATTCTGTAAACATTAGTGGCTCGCCTACGAGCCGCAAAATCATTTGTGGCTTACGAAATGCGATCCGCGAGCCACAATTAGATTTGTCGATATTCTACAAGCCACAAACTAAACATGCGTGAAAGAGCGGGGGATTGCTGATTGCACTCCCCCCAAGGTAGGAAAATGAGCCTGCACAAAGAGATCAATTTCGAGGAAGAAATCTGCGAAAACCTGGCTGGCAATGGCTGGCTGTACTCGCCGAATGACGCTGGCTACGATCGGGATTTGGCGTTGTTTCCGGAAGACGTTGCCGCGTGGGTGCAGGAGACTCAACCGGAAGCTTGGGATGCGATCGTCAAGAATCATGGCTCGAGTGCTGGTCAGACTCTTTTGGCACGGTTGAGGGATTCCTTGAACCAGCGCGGTACGTTGGATGTTCTGCGGCATGGGATCGAGATGCTGGGGCTGAAGGGGAAATTGCAGCTGGCTCAGTTCAAGCCAGCCCTGGGGATCAATCCGGATATTCTTGCTCGGTATGCTGCGAATCGATTGCGGGTTGTTCGTCAGGTGCATTACTCGCAAAGCAATGAGAATAGCATCGATATGGTGCTGTTCATCAATGGCTTACCGGTAGCAACGGTCGAGCTAAAGACGGACTTTACGCAGTCTATCAAAGATGCAATTGATCAATATAGATTTGATCGCAACCCCAAACCGAAAGGCCAAGCCGCCGAACCGTTGCTGTCATTCCCCAATGGTGCCCTGGTTCATTTCGCGGTCAGCAATCGCGAAGTTCACATGACAACGCGGCTGGACGGAACTGCAACTCAGTTTCTTCCCTTCAATCAAGGTGACAACGGTGCGGCAGGTAATCCACTGAACCCAACCAGCGGTTATCGAACAGCGTACCTTTGGGAACAAATTTGGGAACGGGAAAGCTGGTTAGAAATTCTTGGTCGCTATCTGGTGGCTCAGAAGGACGAGAAGAAACAGATCAAGAAGATTCTTTTTCCTCGTTATCATCAACTGGATGCGACTCGCAAACTTCAAGCGGCCGTGCTTCGCGATGGGCCTGGGAACAAATACTTGATCCAGCATTCGGCAGGCTCGGGAAAGACGAACTCGATTGCTTGGACAGCTCACTTTTTGGCCGACTTACACGACGAACAGCATAAGAAGCTATTTGATTCGGTGCTGGTCGTTTCTGATCGAACGGTCATTGATTCGCAGCTCCAGGAAGCGATCTTCGGCTTCGAGCGAACAACTGGCGTTGTTGCCGTGATCAAAGGGGATAGCGGTAGCAAGAGTGGTGAACTGGCAACCGCGTTGTCAGGCGATAAGAAAATTGTTGTGTGTACGATTCAGACGTTTCCATTCGCTCTCAAGGCAGTCCGGGAGCTTGCTGCAACCGACGGCAAACGATTCGCAGTAATCGCCGACGAGGCCCATAGCTCGCAAGCGGGAGACGCTGCGACGAAGCTGAAAGAGGTTCTGTCGGCCGAAGAACTGAAAGAGCTCAACGATGGTGGGGAAGTCAGCATGGATGATGTGCTGGCGGTTCAGATGACTTCTCGAGCTAGCGACACGGGGATCACGTTTGTCGCATTCACGGCCACGCCTAAGACCAAGACGATGGAGATCTTCGGTACTCGACCGGATCCATCGCGAAAACCAGCCACGGACAACGTCCCCTTTCCGTTCCATGTCTACTCTATGCGACAAGCGATCGAAGAAGGTTTTATTCTGGATGTCCTGCAGAATTACACACCTTATAAGCTCGCGTTCAAACTAGCCCATAACGGCAAGGAGTGGGACGAAAAAGAAGTCGAACGGAACGCGGCAATGAAGGGGATTATGGGCTGGGTACGATTGCATCCCTACAACATTTCGCAGAAGGTCGAGATCGTTGTTGAACACTTCCGCCAGCACGTTGCTCCGTTGCTCAATGGAAAAGCGAAAGCGATGGTTGTTGTTGGAAGTCGGCAAGAAGCAGTTCGATGGCAACTGGCGATCGACAAGTTCATCAAGAAGCGTGGCTATCCGATGAAGACCTTGGTCGCGTTTTCTGGCGAAGTGAAAGATGTCGAATCGGGACCGGATGCGGTTAGCGAAACAAGTACCTTGCTCAATCCAAATCTAAAGGGACGAGATATCCGCGATGCCTTCAATACCGAAGAGTATCAAATTCTGCTCGTTGCCAACAAGTTTCAAACTGGCTTTGACCAGCCGCTGCTGTGCGGGATGTATGTTGATAAGCGACTGGCAGGAATCCAAGCGGTTCAAACGCTATCACGACTGAATCGAGCTTACCCAGGCAAAGACACGACGTATGTGCTCGACTTTGTAAACGATACCGAAGAAGTACTCGCGGCGTTCAAGACCTATCACACTACGGCCGAATTGGCGGGCGTTACTGATCCTAACCTCGTATTCAACTTGCGGTCCAAACTGGATGCGACGGGTCACTATGACGATTTTGAAGTCGATCGCGTCGTGGCGGTGGAGCTAAACCCAAAGTCCAAGCAAAGCGACTTAGCGGCCGCCGTTGAACCAATCGTGGATAGGCTCCACCGCAAATACAAATCAGCCATAGCCGCGTTGAAGATAGCCAAAGAACAAAAGAATAACCCAGAGATCGATAAGGCTCAAAACGAGCTAAACGCGTTGCTGCTTTTCCAATCCGATATGGGTACGTTCCACCGACTGTACACCTACTTGTCACAGATTTTCGATTACGGAAACACGGACATCGAGAAGCGATCGATCTTCTACAAGCAGGTTCTTCGATTGCTCGAATTCGGAAGAGAGCGAGAAGGGATCGATTTATCCAAGGTAGTCCTTACCCATCACAATTTGAAAGACCAAGGTAGTCGGTCGCTTCAGCTAGGATCCGGGCAGGGCAAGAAGATTGAACCACTGACCGAAGTCGGTGCTGGAATGGTTCGAGAGAAGCAAAAGGCATGGCTGAGCGAAATTATTCAGAAGGTGAACGACCTCTTTGAAGGCGAGCTTACCGATGACGACAAGCTGGTCTATGTGAACAATGTGATCGTCGGGAAGCTTCTTGAATCAAAAGTTCTGAGACAACAGGCATCCAGCAACTCGAAAGAGCAGTTCGCAAACTCGCCCGACCTCAAGACAGAAATTGTCAACGCGATCATCAGCGCGCTCGATGCTCACAACACGATGAGCAGCCAAGCCTTGAATTCGGATTCGATTCGGGAGGGACTGAAGGACATCTTGCTTGGTCCAGCAAATCTGTACGAAAAACTACGAGAAGCATCCTAGTGGTCGGAAATAATCGCGTTGTGTTCTATTCAGAAACTTCCTCGTGAACCGTTGAAACGATTTTCGTTTTCGGAAGTGTTGAATGAACAGCCACAAGCGAATCAATGATCGTCTTACATGCTTTCAAGCGAATGTTGGGATCTTCACTCGTTTCAGATAGTTCGATCAGTGTTGAAACCGCATCGATTGCAGCGTCCGATAGCTTAGCAAACACTTGCGACCGCATTTGCTCCTTAGCCGCCTCGAGCTCCTGCCGAAATCCCTGGATCACGAAGCCGTCGATAAACCGTTCGCGTACTAACGCCATTCGCGTGAGCAACGCACATCGGATGCGACCCAGCCACCAGCATCGTCAAAATTGAATCGTCCCCAAACCTATCCGTGTTCATGACAAACTGTGACATTTCAGGACAACTCCGTTGACAAACATCTGTGTTGAAACGCTCGCAGCGATATTCTATTCTCCGACTGCGGCCGTAAGGACAGCAGACCGCATTACGTCAGTAAAAGCAATCTCGATATTATCACATGACCCCACCATCGCAACGCTAACGAGTTTTGCGACTCTCCCCGCTCGATTGTCGTTCATCGATTCCCATAGCCGATGGCGAAGGTACGAGCTTGAAGAGTGGGTTGAGAACGGTTGCCCATCGTGTCATTAAACGAAAAAAGCCCGATACGACTCGGGCCATTCTCTTATTCAATCCCACAGGCACGCAGGAGTAATCATTGTGGCATCGAAGCCAAGTAATCGTCTTTTCGAACAGCGCAAAGGACGAATGAGGCCTGGTGATGAACAGCTGACTGCATCGCAAAAGTACGAGATTATCCCGCAACGGAAATTCATGCGTCGCGAAAATCATAGTGTCATGCAAGTTGTAAAGGTTTCGGAAATCTTGAAGCACGTTGAGCCGGATGATTTCGTCATAAGCATGCGTAGTTTTCAAGGTGGCCTTGAATGGTGTCGGTATTCAGGCAGCGTAAGCTCTGCCTATGTTGGAATCACGCCGATCAAGAATGTTGTTCCGAGTTTCTTCCAGTATTTGTTTAAAAGCCAGCCGTACATTTAAGCCCTTCAAACCACGACGAACCTTGTCCGAGATGGACAGGCACTCAGGTTTCAAAACTCCTGTCAGATACCGCTACCCGTGATTCCAGAGCAGGAACAACGGAGGATAGCAGCCTTCCTTGATTCTGAAACAAAGAAGATTGACGTCCTGACGAAGAAGCAGTTTAAAATCATATCGCTTCTTCAAGAACGCCGCACCGCACTCATCTGTGCCGCCGTCACCGGCAAGATCGACGTGCGTGGCTGGAAGCGTCCTTCCTCCGATACTCGACTCGAAACTGAGATGGAAGTCGCATGAACGCTGGATTCCGGAGAAACTACCCTTTAGTAAGGACACATCGAACCTTAGTTTACTAGCAACGCGAAGCTCGGTGCCTCAGCCACGCAGGATATCGATTCTGTTATAACTTCTAGGACTAGGAACGCTTAGTAGCACGATAGGGGTAGCGTTAATGAGTAAAAGGAAATCTACGCACATCGATCCGCCCGAAGTGATCGAGTTATTCAAAAAGATAGCTCGGTTGTGTTCCCATGTTGATGGGTTCGATGGTGTAATTGTCCGCTCTGTGGCAACTAAATATGCCACAAAGAACGACTTCTATTCCGGAGCTGGGGCGGCAAAAGCGGGTGGACGTTGGAATCGAATCGGACTTGAGGCAATTTACGCTTCCCTCGATGTCATTACGGCCACCACTGAGGCCTATCAAGACTTTATTTTTCGAGGATTCGAAATGAAGGCGATTACTCCACGGGTAACTGCCGGGGCCAAAGTCTCACTTGGAAAAGTAGTCGACCTCACCGATTCCGCAATATGCAAGAAGATCGGTTTTACACCGAGAGAGCTTATTGAAGAAGACTGGGGCTCGCTGCAGAGAGCGGGTGAAGAATCGTGGACGCAAGCAATTGGACGTGGTTGTTGCCGTGCCAACTTTGAAGGCATCATCGTACCCTCTGCAAGAAACAAGGACGGGAAGAACATTGTGATTTTTCCGACGTGTCTCAAAACTACCAGTAAAATCAC
>JANODQ010000508.1:0-9904 GCA_031412775.1 Pirellulaceae bacterium
TCGCCATCTTCCAGAGACTCAGCTCCGTATCCAAAACTCCAAGCTTGATTAGGTCGTCCCCATTTTGATCAATCAGTCGCAGGCCTCCCACCTTAAGTGGGCTTAACCAACCAACGGAGATACTTGCAATATCAATTCGGATAGGTGCCAGTCCGCCAAAGCGATTAGCAAGATTGACCACCAAGTCTTTATTAGAAAGCCCCATCGGTAATCCAACAACAACGCCTGCGAGCATGGCGATGAAGGTAAACAGAAGCAGGTATCGTTTGCGAAACCAACCTCGCGACCTTCTCGCGGGTAGTTTGCTGAATCCGTCTGCATTCGAATCGCCGCTTTTCCGTACTCTGGACATCGCTTATTTACCTTCCGTGATGAAACAAGACCTTCCGCTTTCGTGTCGACGGAATCTGCGTTTATCTATTTCAATGTTAGTCGGATACCAAGTTTCATCGCACGGGTCAACGCAGATTTGAGCACGCTTAAGCAAGCATTCTCACTTGGTGGGCAACTCGGTAATCTTCTGCATAGCGAATGTTGATTTGGCGAGTTACACTGAAGCGGTTGGTAGAGTAGTTTGGAACCGTAGTTTGGGACCATTGTCCCGAACGAGTAACAGGACAGATATACGGACGGGACAATGGTCCCCGTCTACGGTTTAAAAAATTTGATGACAGCTAGCCAAAAGCGATCTGAGGTTTTCGTATGAGTATTGTGACAACCATGACGACGGAGCAACTGCTGTCAATTCCCGATGATGGAATTGAACGGGATTTGATTCGTGGCGAATTGCGGGAAAAGACTATGACAAAACGGAATCGATTTCATACGCGTACCGTCTCGCGAATAACTTATTTGCTGGAAACTTGGCTTGCTCGCCAACCTTTTCCCTGTGGTGAAGTTCACACGGGCGAGGTTGGGACGATTTTGAGGCGTGATCCTGACACGACAGTGGGAATTGATGTCGCGTTTTTTTCTGCGCAAACGATTGCTCAGCAAACTGAACAGACGACGCTTGTTGAAGGAGCACCTCGATTGGCAGTCGACGTCTTGTCGCCATCGGACAAATTGGAGGAGACTCGTGCGAAAGTCATCGAGTATCTAGAGGCAGGAGTAGATCTGATCTGGATCGTCGATCCCTATTTCCAAACGATTCAGGTTCATCGTCGCGGTGCTGCTCCGGTAACCTACAATCGAGACCATCGAATCGACGGCGGCGACGTGTTACCCGGACTGGATTTTGCAGTGATCGATGTGTTCCAGCGCCCGAGTCAGTCTTAGTCAAATCCGATAACGCAAAAAGCCCTTTTCGGTTCGCTTCTACGGGTTCGAGTCGTAGTGAGCGTAACGAAAAAGGCTTTTGCAAATCCCAAAATTCAGTTTTGTTCGTCAAGAAGTTGGTAGTGCCTGAGCGTCTACCTTCAAACTATGAGGCAGCGCCCGACTCACCCAAACCGCGCAGTTCGCCCGGTTGGATGTGATTGGCTTTGCGATTCTCACGTTTGATAGCTTCGTATACTTCTTGGCGGTGTACGGGAATGTCGCTAGGAGCTTGGATACCAAGCCTAACTTTATCACCGCGAATATCAACAATCGTAATGACGACGTCATCACCGATCATGATACTTTCATCTCGATGTCGCGACAGCACCAGCATGAGCGACTCCTTTTCTCGCAAGGGCTACATCCCGTGTAGCCTGATGTGTGATAGTAAACGGATAGGGGCGTAAATCAGCTGGTTAGACGCAGACTTACGAGAGTTGGCTCTCATTCGACCTGAATCCTTCCAACCCAGGAGTTATCGACGTTGCTTGCTAATCAAATGAGCAACGAGAATCGGTTTCCGGCGTTTACGTCAAATCCGAGTGTATCGGTAATCCGGACATGGACATCTCTGACGGTTGCTCTCGGCTCTAACGAATCTTTTGAAAACGCGGGACAAGATTGTTGTAAAGGTTGCAAGATCAACAATCGGCAAAGTCTACTTAGTCGTGATACTTTGACTGGCTGATAAGGGTTCACAACATCCGATAGCCAGTTCTGTCGTCCGCTGTTGTGGTAATCAGCTCTCCAAACTCGCTGGTCTACTAGGCAACGCGCTCCATCGATCCCGCTCGACAATATAGAAATACCGGTCTGATTGTGAACCCACGCCGCCCATCGCATCTCCGTCTCCACACCGAAGATGTCAACGTCCAAGCTCCTAATGAAGCAGCGAAAACGCCTGCCGATCGCTCACAGGAAAGAGTAACGGAGCCGATAGCGTTTGCCAAAGGTTCTGACGCGGCCAGTCACGGTCCAAGCGTCCCGACTGCGAATCGCTCGCAAGGAAGTAAGGCTTCCAAGCCGACTGGCCCATCGAGCGCATCGAACTCCGAAGCAAACCACATGCGATCCGCGAAATCGCAATCGCCCTCTGATAACCTCAAGCCATCTCTTCGTAAGATTTCTCAGGGTGACTCCGATTCGGATCGTTCACAATCCGCTTCACATCCTGGTCAACATGCCGACAGGTCGCATCACCATTCCAACATGTTTCAATTGGATGATGTTGCAGCGTGCTTGCGATCGTTCGCCCAAGCAACCGGATGGGCTATCCGTTCAACCGCACCGAGAAGCTATTCTAATGATTCGTCAGCAGCCGGTTCGCGTTACTCTGGCTCGAATTCCAGTGGCTCTCGATCGGGAAGTTTCCCGTCCGGTAATAGCTCAGGCAACCTGTCAGACCCATCCGGTAAGTCGCGATGGCGTTTAGTCGATGCTTCACCACAAGACGGCGTCCTATCGGCCGATGATTTGGCCCACTTTCCCACAGTCACATTGGAGAACGCAGAAGACCTGTTGAGTAAGATCGAGGGTTTAGTAACAAGATTAGAAGCCGCTGAGCAGGCCGTTCGACGCCAAGAGGCCGAGCTAGCCACCAGTGTCAGCATTTCGCGTCAGCCAGACGAACAGCAAGAATTGGCGGATCGTCTCGAGGCAATCTTGGCAAGTGCGACCAAGTCGATTCATGCAACTGCCTGTGCGGTGTACCTGCTTGATGAAACCACCTCGGAGCTCAAGCTGCGATCTCGATACGGACTTCCAATTTCACGGCTTACTGATTCTTCGCGACCTCTACGCGGGTCACTTGCTGACTTGGAAGCACTTATGGGCAACGCTGTGTTATTGGAAGATACATTTTCGATACCTGCTTGGAAAAGCCCCGAAGACTTTCCATCTGCGATTGTGGTTCCGATAGGTTCCAGCTCGATGCCGCACGGTACGATCTGGTTCTGGTCGAACGAAGCAAGAAAGTATACGACAGCCGAAGTTGAGATTGCTAATCTTACAGCCGGACGCGTCATGGGCGAGCTCGAGCAAACGATCCTTGGCAAAGAGGTTCAGCAAGCTAAGCGACTTCGAAACCAAGTGGATAAAGCGGCGACAGCGCAGGCTGCAAGGCTCCCCGATGGTCAGCCGCTTCACAGAGATTTTGATTTCGATGGATGGACCTATCAGGGCGACTCACTGGGGGGTGGCTTTCACGATTGGGATGTTACACCATCGTCGATGTTGGTTGCGTCGGTCGGAAGTGCTGGTAAGACGGGTACCGAAGGAGCGTTGATCGCTTCGTCAATTCAATCCGCGTTTCGCACGCTGTGGCCGACGAAATCGATACCCGCACAAATGATGCAATTCGCTGCTGACATGATGTTTGGAATTCATCCAGACGATTGGACCGCTTCGGCCGCGTTGCTTCAGTTGAACCCTGAGTCGGGTTATGGAATGCTATCCACCGCCGGAAGCGTGCAGGCTTTTATCATTTCCCAGCGAGGCTTCCGGCCGATTGGATCGGTGGCTCCGGCACTTGCCTCGCAACCGGATGCATCCTACAAGAATCACCGATTCATGCTTCAACCGCAAGAGGTCCTGGTGGCCTTCAGCGACACGGTTGTTCGAGGAATCCCCACGTTTCAGGAACCTCGAAATGGTCGACCGCTCGACCGCTCGCAAACAGCCCGCAACCGCCGGGCGATCGTCAAGTCTCTCGACCAGAACGAACTGCTACAAGGCATTCGCGAGCGGATCGGCGACTCGGCATCTCTGATAGCGGGAAATCTGGCGAGGCTGCTCCCGTCGTTTGTTGAAACCGCAAACGCTACAGATCGATCGCTGATCGTCATCAAGAACAAGCGTAAGGAGTAAGCGTCCGGCTCAAGCTTTTGGCTCGTCCAGCCGGCGTTTTTATTCGTTGTCGGATTTTTATGAGTGCGCCTACGAATAATTGGAAACGCAAAGTGGGACGCTCACCTGCGCATTCCGGCTAACTGTGGCGATAATCCGTTTCATCGGGGACGTGACACGGGCCCTTTTCCTCCAGATTTTATAGCTGGAGCAAATCGCGTACGGGCGTTATACTTAGTTAGCAAGAATTTTTCGAGAATTTCTTTTTCGGTCATTTTAACATTCCCGCTCGAGCCTCATATTCACTCTGGAGTTGAAATCAATATGGCAGCAGCCGCCAAAGTACCTCGCAAGAAAAAGGCCGTTGTAGAGTCCGATGGAGTAGTGGATGGCGAAGGCGCAGTAGCCGCTCCAAAGAAGGTGAAGAAGGCTGCCGTCAAGCGAACGCGAAAGGTTGCGGAACCACCTCGAATCAAACTTTACTGGGGTGTTTTCAATCAAAATCTCAAGCGAGTTGCTGTATTTGAGTACGAGCAGAAGAAGGATGCTGAGAAGCACTGCAAAGAACTCTCCAAAGGCGGAGCTGAGCATTTTCTACAAAAGGTTCGAGAGACCATCGAGAGCTAGTCGCGTTCCGTCGCTACTCCCGGCTGTGTTCGATTGAATATCTCACAGCCATCAACCTGGTCTTTTAAAGCTGCTTGCTTTCGCTCGGATTCGATTCGCGGTGATACCCGAGCGTCCGAGCATTGTGGGGGGAATTCAGAATCTTGGCAACGAATCCAGAAGAAATGTCCTCCATTCGCTGTTCGGGTTGCGGGAAGAGGCTGAAGTATCCCGCGAGACTCGCTGGTAAGCAAATTGGTTGCCCGAAGTGTGGTATCAATCTTCTATTGCCGTTAACCGAAATAGAAGATGTCGCAGTCAGCCTGTCCAATTCGTTAGACGATGATGATGAGTTCCGACTTGCGCCTGTCGATACAGCGATTCCGAAAGCAGTCGTTAAGCCGGTTTTGGCAGTCAACCCGCTAGATGATTTTGATCTTGGGGATTTTGATAATATTACCCGGCCAGTGGAATCTAGTCGTGGTGTTGACTCGGCAAAAAGTGCTGCCACAAACACGTCGGCCACAAACACGTCGATCGGGACCGGATCGAGTCAGCGAAGTACGAAGCCTGTCACTAGCTCGCCAAAGAAAATCTCCGCACAAAATTCCGCTCCGCTTCGAACCGACTTCCGCTATCCGTGCAAGGTTTGCAGTACGTCGATGTACGCCGACATCAAGGAAGTCGGAAACAAAGTTCGCTGCCCGGATTGCTACACCGAGTTCTCGATCCCAAGTCCTCCTCCAGGTTGGAACAAACCCAAAAACATCGGGCCAACTTCGTTAGATGATGGTGCTGCGATGCCTCTTGCTGCTGCTGAAGGACGCGGCGTTCGCACCTCAGGGCCGACAACAAGTACGGCTGAAGTGATGATGGAACGAGCTGCCGCATCGCTGGCAGAGGATGATGAGAAGACTCGTCGAGAAATTTACGATTTTGAAAGCTCAGGCTGGGCCATCCGGAATTTTGGGTTCCTCAAGGATCCTTCAGCGATAGTTATCGCTCTTGTAACGGGCGTCTTCTTGGGTGGTGCATTAGTTGGTGCCTTAGTCATAGGAGGCATGGCCGCCAACAGCACGACCGATCCCGAGCGTAAGGAATCCATTCGCGGAATCGCCAGCAATTTGGCTCTCGCGATTTTAGCAGCTCCGATTTTCTTGGGTGCGTTAGCAAACGGTGTCGCTGTTTTAGAGGCCGCCGCTAATCAACTGCAACGCATCGCAAGATGGCCCGCGTTCAATATCGGCGAGGCAATGGATGAAGTTATGGTGGTTGCTGCTGCGTTTGGGATAGCCGCACTACCTGGAGCGTTGCTTCAGTGGTTTGGATCGTCGATCGGCGTCCCTGATGTACTAGCGACGATCGTGATGTTGCTGCTAACTTGGTTCGCTTTCCCGGTCCTGCTTCTTAGCATGTTGGACAACCAGGCATTTACGGAACCGATCTCTCAAGACGTCATTAAATCGATGCAGTCACGACACAATGCGTGGGGTGGCATGTACATGATGTCTGCGATGGCGTTTCTTTTTCTGTTCGGTCTGTATTTGCTTCAGACAAACGATCGTTCTGGTTTACGATTCACTATTGGACTTGTCACACCCATTCTAATCTTCTTCGTCTTTCATCAGTACGGCTTACTCGCCGCCCGAATCTCGTCTGTCACCGAGCTTGGCTTTGAGAGCATCGAAGATGATGACGAAGATCAATTAGACGACCTGGATGACGAAGCCAAGTAAATCGGTAGGACTTATCGAACCGTCTGCTGCTGGTTCAAAAGCGCGACGTGTGGAGATTGGCTTTCGCTGATTGCAATCGCTAGCCAGCCATCTTCCATGATGATTTGTGATACCGCGAGGCCTTCTGTTCTCGAGTCGCTCAAGAGTTGCGGGCTGACAAGCGGAACCACTGGACGAGCTGCGAACACGCGTGCAAAGATCGCTCGCAGAGGAAGTCGCTCGCGAATGCTCAGTCTATCACCATCAACACTGATTGCACCGTCTCGCACAAGAGCCGCGTCCAAGCCGTTGATTGCCGGGACATAAGACGTTCGGATGACGAAATCCGTAAGCTCGATTCGACCTGGCTGTGAAAGTTTAGCAATCCGTAATGTGAGCCACATGCGACCTTCCAAGAACTCCATCGTGACCGGTCGATCATCCGCGAACTGAATCACGACATCTTCGGGAACATCCTGTGTGACGACTTCTTTTGGATCTTGGCCAAGTTGCTCGGCAAGCTTGGTTCCGAGTTCAGCAAGCGTCCACTGTTTGTCAGAGAGACCAATTTGCGAAAAACCGTTGTTCATCGCTGATTGATGCATTTGCATGCTCAGAAGCGAATCTCCGGGAGCTTGTGGACGTGGTGTGCAAGCACCCAAGCAGTCGTCACACGCAATCCGATAGCGAGCGATCAAGCGATCAGATGTCGTACTCAGATCAGTAAGGCTAGGATTGAGGTTCAAGCTACGAAGCGGTCCGAGCAATCTTTGGTCGAGTGCATTACTTGCTTGTTTGATGTTGGAGTCGAGCTGACTGTCGAACTCTTGATCGGTTTGAGTAGCGATCACACGTTGCATAATTTTTCGAGCTGGTCCGCGTTGCTCGTTGAACTCGCGATGAGCGAAGTATCGCACCATCTCTCCGATAATCGGGAGGCCGTCAAAATCGGTATCGAGCCCGCGTAGCGAATCCTTGGAACGAACATTCGCAGTGGAACCTCGGATATCGATTCCGTTTGGAGTAATCTTCAAAGTTCGCGAGGATGCAATCGCTGTTTGAGATGCGTTGTAGAAGTTGGCGGGACCGCGCGAGCTTCGTGTCGAGCTTTGAACTTTACCGTCCAGTGCAAGTTGCAGATTCCAAGCGTTGGGATCAGGTATCAACGTTACTTGAAGGGTCGTATTAATATCGCTGCTGCCCCGCGTATCGGCTCCGAGAATATTCTGATGGACCGGTCGCTTTGTAAGCTTGTCTTTGGGTAAAAGTCGGTTGATCAATGCGGCTGACAAAGCGATTCGAACATTAGAATTACGATAATTCTTTTCAATCGATTGGCTTACTGCGACTTGGTCCGGATCTTCTGCGTAACGCAGAGAATGCATGGCGGACACCAACGAGATACGTGCGCGGTGTTCTGAGTCCGCTTCGAGCATTTCAAGATCGGATAGGAGAGAACGAAAATCAACAGGGCTAGCTGCCATTGGCTGAAGCAATGTTGCTAACTGCCGAACGTTTGTCGAGTCTAAGAATTCCCGTTGCACTTGGCTGACTTGTGCAAACAAAACTCGATTAAGAAACGTCTGGGCAGTTACTGTCGCGTGTCCCACTTCGTATACCTTTCCATTGGCAATACTTGTCAAATCATCGAGCACGAGGAATTGCCTCCAACCATTAGCGTCACCGGTCTTTAACGAATCGGCGATGACTTGGCTGATTGCCAAACCAATCTCATGCATGTCGATGATTCCGGAAGTCTTTTCGACGACGACGTAATCTGTTTTATATATGCAACGATAAACACTCTTCCATACTTCGACTCGGCGACTGAGGCCAAATGCGACTTTGGTTGACAATTGTCTGTGGTCAAGTTCGAGTCGTTTTGGAAGGACTTCGTCCAACAACCAACGCGCAGACGCTTCGAGTGAGTTGAGGATTTCTTCAACGCGTGGATCACCCAAGGAACTGCAAGTGCTCAGCTCTGTCAGCGAGTCTCGAATCTCTAACGCCCATGAACGAATGCTAAATGCGTCGTCACTTTCGAAAGCGATCGATTCGCACTCGCCAATGATCTGGTTAAGCTCTCGAAGCAGACCGACAGGTTGCGGCCATCCGCTGAGCTTGGTACTGTTGCCGAAGTTCAACTGTGAGGAGTATGGATTAGAAATCGTATTCCCTTGGAGAGTGTCTAGGTTACCAACGTTCTGGCCGGGAATGTAACTGACGACTGAGTTAGAAGTGATCGCGTTGATACCGGAGGCCGATCGCTGATAGTGAGCGATTGCCGATTCTAGTGCGGCTACATCAGGCATCTGAATGGGAGCAGCAAGTCTTGCTGCTCGTGTTGGTTCAACGATGGATACCAATGTCGAAGCTGGGCGGCTTCGATAGGCTTCCCACTCATCGGTCGAGAACTCGAACTGAGTCTCTACCGGCTCCATTCGAACGTCTTGGGTCGCGATGTTAGCGGGGGCTTTGGTTGTCGCCGAGACAATGTGGGTTGTGCGTCGCGAGTGATAATACTCGGGACCGATTTTCTGCGGCAAATTCAGCAGCGACCACAATACGCCTGTCAGAATTACCGCCAGCCCTAAAGCAAGCGACCATCCTCGCAACCGTCCACGTGAGCTAAATGTCATTCGTTACACCAAATAAAAGTGCGATTGCGTGCGGCCCAACCGAGGCTCGACCAAGTCAAACACATGGGCCGAACTACCACTGGGGTTTTGGGGCAAAGACCCGGACTAAGATCTCATCGGCGGTTTTTAGGAAAGGAGTCAAACGAGGTTTTAAGTTTTTCGTTGGAAAATAGTCAATTCGAACGCGCAAAGATCGACTCTAACGGTTAGCAGATCGAAGCGGGCTCTAATGGCATCATCCGGATACGCGGAATAATAAAGCTCACAATTACTCAAGTCTCGCGGGAGTTCCGTTTCCTCGGGACCACCGTCGGCGTACGATAGAGCGACGGAGAAGTAACGGGTCTGGACATTACGCGGACTCAAGGTAGTTGCCCGGGGCTCACAAAACCTGAGCCGTAGGCGCTAGCCTCGGGTTTCGAGTTGCCACAATTTGCCACACGGCACCCGAGGCTAGCGCCTAAGGCTCAGGATAAATACCTTTTTCATCATCAAATAAAGATTAAAAACATCGATTCGGGCGGGTCATCGTCGAGTTCCTTGTGCAACGTCCATCGTGAACAGTCCTTTTAACTTCCGTATTTTATGCACATGCGGTAAGCCGCTGGAGGTGAGTCGCGCAAACATCGGAAAAACGGGCCGTTGCCCATCCTGCAAAACCATGTTTGTAATTCCCTCTCCCCCAAAAGAACAGGACCCGCGAACATCGCAAAAGTCGAGCTCAATTGAGGATTCTTTGGAGCTCGAAATTGACTTGCCTGCCCCATTTACTAAGAAGCG
>JANODQ010000509.1:0-8830 GCA_031412775.1 Pirellulaceae bacterium
GCTGAGCCTCATCACAGAGGCTCGCCTGGGGAACAACGTAGATCATGTCTTTCGATGAGCTAAAGGAATGCTCGGTTTTTTGTAGGACACGTTGCATATCTAAAACAACCGCCGACGTTTCTCGTAAATGCGAGATACCCAAGATACGATCATCCACTGCTTCCACCGTAGTGATCTGCATCGAGGGGCAGAATTCACCGACAAGCAATAGCGGCATGCCGTAAATCTGTTCACCGACCCAAAATGTAATTAGTCTTTCTTTCATTTCGCTTTTTCTTTTGTCGCTAGATCTAGACGAGTTGGGAGGCTTTTGCAACGGAGCCCGCAAGAACTTGTTCAACACATTGACGCAAGGCAAATTTGTTGATTTTTCCAACGTAACGCTCAAAGCCCAGCTTGAGACCGCGTGCTCGACTTTGCTCGTCGACCTGAGTAGTCAACGCTATTAATGGAATGGAATCGAATCGGCTATCGCTTCGAATTTTTTCAGCTAACTCGAAACCATTCATTTCAGGCATGTTGATATCTGAGATGACTAAATCGAATCCGTCAGGGTTACGGTCCAAGAGATTCCAGGCTTCACGACCGTGATCGGCGATGGTAACTTCCCACTCGGGTTGATTGAGGTACTGCTGCAACAAACGCTTGAAGAAAACGCTGTCTTCCGCACATAGTATGCGAGCACTTTTCGTAGCAACAGCCGAAATGCTAACACAATCCGGCGAGTGCAACTCGACCAGCCTATAGAGATCCAGCAGCGTAACAAGTTTTCCATCGACTTCGAAGATACCGACCGAACAGGAATCGGATTCAGTCTTCGATCGGAAGCAATCCTGTAACTCGTGAACTTGGAAATCATCGCCACAAGCGATTGCAATGTCGAACTCGAAATTAGCGGGAATGATAATGCTTTTTGGAACGCCGTCACGAGGAAGCGGGCGAACGCGTAAGCATTGATCTAAATACACCAACGAGACCATCTTGTCCTGAACTGGATAATAACTAGACGTACCGAGTCGCCGTATTTGATCCGGCTCGATCGACTGCACGAGAGAAGCGATTTCTAATGGAATGGCAAAATATTCATCTTCGGCATAATTGAATACTAAGAACCGTTCGGCTTGGACCGAAGCCTGCTTCAGTACCACAGGTACATTGGTCGTTGTATCGAAATTGAGACGCTTTCGCTTCGCAATGCTTCCAATATCCAGTATGCAAATACAGCGACCGTCACCTAGCACCGCGTGACCGGTGAAAAGTCGGCTATGTTCCAATAACTTCGGAATAGGTTGGACAATGACTTCGCGAATACCACACACTTCATTCACTACCAACGCAAAACGGTGCTGACGATGACGAATGATGACGATAGCCACATTCGGTGGTTGTTTGCGTATCGCGGTAGCTCGATTGTCTTTCGTAAATTGCGAAGGCCCAATCGTTGCGGATGGGTCTTCCTGGTAGGTTTGCAATCGATCGGAATACAGCATTCGTGGGCGACCAATTGCATCGGCCAAATGAATAAGAGGCAGAATCGAGTCTCGCAAGTGAAAGACTTCTCCATGTTCGAGTGCTCGAAAATCGCGTGGATAGTTCGACTCGTCCGGAGAGATGATTTCGCAAATGGCTGAATCCGGAATTGCAAACTGGCTACCACCAATTCCGACAATCAATGTGCGAGTTAGCGACGAAGCAACCAACGCTTTGGCAAGCGGTAAATGAGCCGTTAATTTGGTCCCTTCTCCAACCTTGGATTCGAATGTAATAGCTCCACCAATTTGCTCGATGTTTGTCTTTACAACATCCATTCCGACGCCGCGACCGGAAACGTCGGTCGCTTGCTCTTTCGTCGAAAACCCTGGTAGAAAAATTAAATCGAGAGCCGCTTCATCACTTAGCGTTGCTGCCTGCTGAGCCGTGATAACCTGTTTCTCGACGGCTTTCTTACGGATCTTGCTTGGGTCGATACCGCGACCATCATCTTCGATTTCGATTACAATTTCACCACTTTGCAAAAAGCTTCGAAGCCATACGGTACCAGCCGGGGACTTTCCGTTTGCGACGCGTTCCTGCGGAGTCTCCAACGCATGATCCATGCAATTTCTGACCAGATGCGTCAGCGGATCTGTAAAGGATTCAATGATCGACCGATCCAGTTCCAATTCACCGCCCTCGATCACGAGTGTCGCTTCTTTACCCAGCGATAGCGCCAAATCACGAACAACTCGATGAAAGCGATTGAATAACGCTCCAGTGCTCCCTTTTCGTGTTTTTATAACGGTTTCATGCACTTCACTGATGAGACGACTGAGTCTCTCCAGCGAAGCGTTATCTAGTTGATCAGTCGTGTTGAGCAACTGATTACGAGCCATCACCATACCGCCGGTGATTTGTAACAAGTGATTAAGAACGGATGCTGGAACTCGCATCGTCGGATCCGAGATGCGCGACGACGTAGTGCTTGTGGACGGTTCATGATTCGAAGCGGATTGGTTAACGTGTGCAGACTTTTGCATCGCGTTAGGTTCGTTTCGATCGATACCTTGAGGTGCTAGATCAATCGGTGGACTTGCTGATGGAGCGGTAGATTTTGTCGGTTGCTCCAGTTCAGCACTGATCAAGGTTTCGATTGCCACGACTCGATCCAACCGCTGCAAAAGGTCGTTGAAGTCCTGGCTTTCGCCCAAGTCCTCGGCCTCAAGCATCGCCGTGATTGCATCGACTGCATCTAGAATGACCCCAACGTTTTCAGTGGTTGGAAGTGTTTCACCATCGCGGATTTTGCAGAGCAGCGATTCCGCGCGATGACTTACCGAAACAATCATCTTGAGTTTCAGAAACGATCCAGAGCCTTTAATCGTATGCATGGCTCGAAAGACACGATTCACGCAGTCGACATTCACGGACTCGTCTGACTCGAGCCTTAATAGATCCGATTCAATGTTTGCGAGCGAGCTCTTACTCTCCTCGATAAACTCCGGAATTAATTCGTCGTACATGGATGATTTCAGTCAGCCCGATACACAGGCAGAGATTACGTCTTCTAGGGTTTTCGCGTCACGGTAAACCATAGGACAGAAACCATCGCTATCACCTCTCGTTGCACATTTTTGCACTTAGATCGCCAGAAAGCACCCGAGGGCTAGCACCAGGCTGTTAAAAATGCGGCATTGACTCGGTGTATTCGAACGTCAAAACGCTCCTCATTTGTTCCGCAGTCTAAGGGCACTGCGGTACACGTACTCCACTAAAACTACTTCATTCGAATGCAACTGCCAATTCATTCGAGTACTGGGGCAAGCAAGTAGGACAGGCGATCAGCGGGAAGTGTCGAAGTATCTCAAAAATAAAATGACTACCTATCAAACTAAAGTATTACTAGTCGCGCTGCCGGCTCTCGCTATCTCGAGAATGCTTATAAGTTCCTCGACGGATTTCAAAATATTGATCTGCTGTGCGTCCGAGGCGATCGAAGTAGACTTTACGTCGGCTTCCAGGCGAGCTGCGGCGTCACTGATTGATGGAAAGCCATAGCCGCCACCAGAGCCTTTGAGTTGGTGGGCGATTCTTCCAAGATCTCCGAAAGAACGCTCTTGAAGCGTTTGCTTAATCAGAGTAACCGTTCCCGGAAAGGACTCGACATATTCGGTGATGAGTTCGGCCATGTCTGGATCGTCAGCATATTCACTGACACAAATTTTCACATCACTCGCTTGATTTGTGTTTTGCATATTAGTCCAGTACTCGCAGGAGGAAATTAAAAGATTCGGATCAATGGGTTTGGTTAAGTGTGCGTCACATCCGGCAGAAAGGCATTTTTTTGTATCCGTCGTCATGGCGTGAGCCGTCAACGCGAGCACTGGGATCTTGCATCCTTTGGATCGCAATAATTGAGTCGATGTCAATCCATCCATCTCAGGCATTTGGATATCGGAAAGGATCAGATCGAACGGTAAAGGATTGGCCAAAGGTCCTTCCACAGTGCCGTCGGATGTCATCATTTGTACTGCAATCTTTCCGTTATCGGCAATTTGAATAATTGCACCCGCTTTGCGGAGATGAAAGGAAATCAATCGCTGATTATCAATTCCATCTTCGGCAAGCAAGATTCGCAAGCCTTCCAACGCTCGCCGGTTAGAATTGGGGGCGGTTGATATGTTAGCGGTACGTGGATCTAGGGCTTGCGGAGAGACTCGATTAAAGCCGACCATCGGCGTTCCTTCCAATACATTCGCCTTGATCCTGGCGGTAAACTTACTTCCTTTACCTTCCTCGGATGCTACCGTCAGGCCGCCTCCTAGCAGTTCTGCTAGTTTCTTGCTAATGCGTAACCCCAGTCCGCTCCCACCAAATTGTCTCGTGGTCGAGGCATCTGCTTGTTCAAAGGTTCCAAAGAGTCGGCCTAGTTGCTCCGGTTTGATTCCCATTCCTGTATCGACAACCGATAGCGCGATTTCCCCGGGAGCATTCTTTTCTATTTCGACCTCGATAGTAATCCCACCTGAACTTGTAAACTTAATGGCATTTCCCACCAAGTTATCGAGGATTTGTCGAAATCGAGTCGGATCGCTTTGAATAGTTTTTGGAATTAACGTAAGGAATTTCGCATCAAGGGTAAGACCTTTTTCGTCGGCTTTCGTACGCATCAAGGTCAATACATCATTCACGATTTTGACCACGTCCGTATCGATCTGTTCGACGATCATTTTTTCGGCTTCAATCTTGGACAGATCGAGAATGTCGTTGATGATGGAAAGGAGATGCTCTCCGTTCCGCTTGATCGTGTTCACGTATTCGAATTGCTTTGGGAATTGCTTCGAATCGCTCTCCTCGGCCAAGATATCTGCGAATCCTAGAATGGCCGTCATGGGTGTGCGAATCTCGTGACTCATATTCGCTAAGAATTCGCTTTTGGCAAGACTTGCAGATTCAGCTTGCTTTTGAGCATTTTTGAGGTCGGTAATGTCAGCTCGTAATGCAAAATAGCCTCGGACCTTTCCTGAGTCGGTAAAGAGGGGGGCAATCGTTGTATCTACCCAATACAGCATTCCGCTCTTAGCGCGATTACAAATCTCGCCACGCCAAACACCACCCTTGGCAACCGTCTTGTACATTTCATACCAAAGCTCTTTCGGATGGAAACCCGAGTTTAAAATACGATGGTTCTGGCCAATTAATTCATCACGCGAGTAACCACTGATTTTACAAAATGCATCGTTAACGTTAACAATCATGCCAGTAACATCTGTCTCAGCGACAATTGCGTGTTGATCCACAATCAACCGATAGACATCTAGATAGGCTGTCGTTTCTCGCAGGGACGTTTCCGCTGCTTCGCGGGCTTGCAAGTCAATTTGGAGCCGTTCATTTAATTCTTTCAGTTGCAATTCGCTATGTTTACGGACAGTAATGTCGCGCACGGTTGCTTGAAGAACTCTTCGACCATCGAGCTCGAACGCACTAAGCATCACTTCCGCTGGAAAAACCAACCCATCCATTCGCCTATGAAGCCATTCAAAGCGGTTTTCGCCTTGCTCAATAGCAATGTCAATTTGCCGATTAGCACCTTCTCGCGAACGGCTACCATCGCCTTGGTAATCAGGCGAAAGGTCATTCGGATGAAGCGAGATAAACGTTTGTTTATCTTTGATACCAAAAAGTTGCAAAGTTCGCTGGTTACAGTCGAAGAATCCCTTGCTGTCCAAAAGCATGATCGCGTCACTCGCACCTTCATAGATACAACGAAACTTTGATTGTTCGTTGGCAAGATGACTATCGGAGATCATTCGCTTTGTAATGTCTTCATGAGCAACGATTACGAACCGATCACCTCCTACAAGAAAGCCCGTTACGGACATTTTGAACCAGCATTGCTTACCTGCCCAATGGCACGGGTACTCTAATTCAAACTTCTTAAGATCTCCGGCCATGACTCGTCGTATACCACTCGCAGCATCGCTTGCTTCCTCACTAAATTCTCCACTCGATTGATCGACAATTTGTAGATAATTGGATCCGATTCCGAAGTTTGCACCACGGAAGTTATTGTCTTGTGCAAAATCTTTCCATAAAGTGTTCACATCGACTATCGTTCCTTCAGAATTTAAGATTGCGATATGAGATGTAATCGCTCCAATCGCACCTCTGAGAAACTGCTGTGATTCACTTATGCTACGCTCGGCTTCTTTGCGGGCAGTGATATCTGTTTCAATCGCCATAAAGCCGGTGTGTTTACCGCTGGGTGAAAATGTGGGTTCGATCGACAAGTCAATCCAATAGGAAATTCCGTCCTTCGATCGATTTTGAATTTCACCCTTGAAGGTTTTTCGTGCATTTAGAGTGTCACGGATGGCTTGAATTGTTTCCGGGTCGGTCCCTTCGAATTGAAGGACCGCCCCAGGAGACTTCCCGATAACTTCTTCGAGCGTATATCCGGTCGTTTGTGTAAACCCTTCATTAACCCAAGTAATTTTACGTCGAATGTCTGTAATGATGACAACGTTACTGGTTCCCTTGACAACCATGGCTAATCGGTTCAATTTATCTCTCAATTCTTGACCCACTAAAAATTGTTTCTTCAGTCTCGCGATAGAGGGGATGACGACCAAACACGCGATGATGCACAGTAACTGCGCTTTCAAACCAAATCGCATGTACGATTCATTAATTGTTTCCCTAAGCCGACGCTCGCATCTTTCTCTCAATACAAGAATCAACTCGTCGACTTTTGTTAGATATTGGTCAACCGTTACTTTGAAATCTGTTGAATCAATAGTGGTTTGCGCTGGCTGATCTTGCCCAGCAACTTGTGACCCACCGTAACCCGAGACTCGACTCATTCCAAGATCGAGTTCGGTTAGTTGCGTTTGCAATTCTTGATCTTCTCTAGTATTCGGGAGTCCAATCGCCCGGTCCCGTAGACGAAGATGGTCAATTCCCATAGTTAATAGTGCTTGATCGATCGGTTGTCGAGTGATCGGACCTTCTCGATCTTGATTGATACTTTGTTCAGACAACACTGTAATCAGCTTTTGTGCGTTTGCTTGCTGGTTGCCTGCAAGTCGAAGCAAGTCCGCGTGCACGCGATTCTCTTTTGCAATGCTTATTTCGCTCATCGTGCTCGCCAAACCCACGGCCCCGACGGTCAAACAGACCAAGATAATAGGAATCCGCACACGCCTACTCAGCGATTCGATCCCGCTCATCTTATCATCGGATTGCAACGCATCGATACCTTGAACAAGTCGATCAACAACATAGAAGGTCGCACCGACTAGTGCGAAGATAACTGGTCTCGCCACAGCGGCCCAGCGATAGCCGTAGTCTCGATAGATGTGTTCGCCAAGGTCCATACTGAAGTGATACGCAAATATAGCGACCATCAAACAATAAGCGACTTGGAACCAAAATTTTCTTGTTGCAGGAGGGCAAACAGGTTGTCGATAGCCGGATGGCAAAGTACTAGATAAAATTTCCATCATCAAGGATTTACCCCATCGTGGGGCCCAGTTCTACCGAGCAGGAGGGACAGCAGTGAAATCGAGTTCTAAATTCCAATAAGTATGATTCGCGCTGCCCTAAAAATGTGCCCTCTAGCTTGACTCCTAGCCGGTAAGGTGTCGGTTTGTCCTATTCGTTTTGCGTTGTTTTGCGTCGTTTTGCGTGAAATCATTTGTTATGAAGGGCCAGCAAATCAATCATAGAAAGCCGAAGATCATGCGCGAGGTTTAATGATTCGCACGAGCATCCTTGTGATTGTGAAGCTGCTGATACGCTTTACTAAAAAATCCGTATTTGAGGCAAGAGTAAGTTCAAGACATTCCTTTGGCCAGTAATGAATTTACAGGGAGAAAGCGATGATTCGAGATACCGAATAGGGGATTCCCTTAGTCGACTTCAAGGCTCATAAGGTGCAAATCAATGGCAAGAAGGGACGATAAACACTCCTAGTTGTGAAACGAGGTTTAGAAAACAGGAGTGGATTTGCTCCCCGAATGTTTATTGATAGTTCCTCGAATCCATTCATTCCACGTCATCGGAAAAAACTGTGTGCAATTGGTACCTAAGTAAAATTCAATCGAATGAGTAGCGAATATGCGTCCAATTATCAATCTAGTCGATCTGAACGTTCAATATCTTGAGATGGCTGCCGACATTGCATCGGACTATGGCTATTTATCGATTCCGTTCGAAGACGCAGAGTCGTTTCTCAATAGCTTCGATTCAGCCGTAGAAGGCTGTTCCATTTTGGGTTTTTCTGGAGATTTCTTTCGAGTCGCCGATTGTCTCACTCGATTAAGATCGCTGAATCGAGACGCGCAAGTCGTGCTAGTTGCAGATTGCTGGGAACTCAATCAAGTTGTCCAAGCCATGAAGTGGGGCGCAGCTGAAATCGTCGACTCAACCTTCACCATCGATCGGTTCAAAGCCTCTATCGAATCGACGCTAGCCTGTGATCGCAGCATCCGCCGGATAAAAGCGGACAGTATACCTGATGCGATTCTTCAGCGACTTACGGCAGAGGATTCTCGCATTTTCTCAGCCATGGTCCGCGGTCGAACTACGAAACAAGTCGCCGCTGAACTAGATATTAGTGTTCGCACTGTCCATTATCGCAAGAAAGCACTCCTCGAAAAAATTGGCGTCAAAGATCGCTCCGAAGCGATTGAGCTCGTCCGCCGAATGCGACAATCCAAATCGATGGTCGCGTAATCGCATCAACGCATACTTCGTAGTGAGGGCCAAATGGTGAGTCTCCTCGCTAATCGACGTCAACACCGGTAGGATTGCGCCCCGCCGATCTCAAACCAACTGTGGTTCGACACCTGTT
>JANODQ010000510.1:0-4656 GCA_031412775.1 Pirellulaceae bacterium
GTGTCGCAGCATGGTTGATCAGCACCAAGCCTCGCCCCGAAGACACAACCTACAGCACACCCGTCTTCACGTCGTTTAATGGTCAAGCTGCAATGGTCACCGGTGCGGCCGACGGTGCGGTTTACGCTTTCCAGCCTCGAACTGGAAAAACAATTTGGAAGTATCAAGCATCCATCCGCGGGATTAACTCGTCACCGATCGTCGACGAGAATGGAATTGTTTACTGTGGGCATGGCGAGCAGAACTCGTCAGATACGAAAATCCTCGGTGCCGTGTTCGCCTTCGATGGCAACACGACGGGTGATATCCCAGAAGATAAATTGCTTTGGAAGGTACCGAAGAAAACCATCGGGCGAAGTGCTCCTCTAAAAGTCGGTGATCGGGTTTACTTCTTGGAAGATGGCGCTCTTCTTCTAATCTTCGACGCAAAGACTGGTAAGCAGATTGCGGAAAAGAAGCTTGGACGCATCATGTTTGGAAGCTTGGTATACGGTGACGGCAAAATCTACGCAGCGGAAAACACTGGCAAAATCTGGATACTTAAGCCAACAGAGAAAGGGGTCGATGTCGTTAATCAAGCTCGAATCAACGATGGTGGAGAGATTTTTGGATCGCCTGTCATCGCTAATGGGCGTCTCTACATTCCATCTAATACGGCACTTTTCTGCATCGGCACCAAAGACAACAAGCCAGCGATTCCCGTAGTTCTGCAAGCCCCCAAAGAAACGCCCGTCAGTGCTGACAAAGAAATCGCTCATATTCAATTGGCCCCTGTTGAACTGATGCTTCGCCCAGGTTCAGTCGCTTCCTATCAAGTACGAGGATACAACAAAAATGGTCAATTCGTTCGATTGGTTACTGACGCTACAATTTCTGTCGATGGGCCCGGTGCGATGACCGATTTGAAATTCCAAGTCGACCCGGAAAGTGCGACTCCCGCTTCCGTTTCTGTCATCACAGCCAAGCTCGGCGAACTGAGTTCTGCTGCACGAGTTCGAATCATGCCGCCGCTCCCTTGGAAGTTTGACTTCAGCGACAAAAAGGTTCCGCCTGGTTGGATCGGTGCTTCGTATCGAATGCAACCGAAAGAGCTGGAAGGTGAATCGGTCTTAGTCAAGATCAGCACGATTCCAAAGGGAACGCGGAGCCAATCATGGATGGGATCTAATTCGCTGTTAGACTACACCGTCGTCGGTGATTTTTATGCGAGCGACATCAAAGGTAAAGACAAAACGGACAAGCTTCCTGACATGGGCTTGATCGCACAGCGTTACACGCTCGATCTACAAGGAGCTCAACGATTACAATTGCGATCATGGACGCCGCGTTTAGAGTTGCGGTTTGCAAAGACCATCGACTTCCCGTGGCAAGTCAACACTTGGTACACGATCAAATTTAAATCCGATACGACTCCCGAAGGAGTAACCCTGCGCGGAAAAGTTTGGGAGCGCGGTGAACCCGAGCCGGAGCAATGGTCCATCGAAGCAACAGATGCAACTCCGAATAAAAACGGCAGCCCGGGTATCTTCGGAAACTCATCGGACGCAGAATTTTACATTGACAACGTAAGCGTAACGCCGAACTCTTAACGCAACTATCACTCGAAACTCTCCCACTTTAATCAAGCACCCACCTGTATTATCAACCATGAATAACAAGTCCCTCCTGATTGCATTTTCCTTCCTCGTCGGAGCTCAAACTGCAACGCTGCAAGTACTCGCCTATGATCCTGTTGCGGCGGCTCAAGCAACCATTTCCAAGATGAGCGTCGGCGCTAAAGATTGGCCAATGTGGGGCGGGTCGCCAGATCGCAACAACACGCCAGTCGATGCCGCATTGCCAGATTCTTGGAACGTTGAAGATGGTACCAACATTCTGTGGGCCACCGACCTTGGGTCAGAAACGTACGGGAACCCAGTCGTTGCTAACGGCAAAGTTTACGTTGGAACCAACAACGGAGCTGGATATCTTACTCGCTATCCTAGTACCGTAGACCTCGGAGCACTCCTGTGCTTGGACGAAAAGACAGGCAAGTTTCTCTGGCAACATAGCAGCGAAAAACTCCCTACCGGTCGCGTCCATGATTGGCCTAACCAAGGGATCTGCTGTGCACCTTTAGTGGACGGTGAGCGTCTTTGGTACGTTACCAGCCGCGGCGAAGTCGTGTGCTTGGACACAGAAGGCTTTCGCGACAACAAGGAGAATGACGGGCCATTTCAAACAGAAGCATTTGCAAACGAAGAAGAAGCCGATGTCATCTGGAAGCTCGACATGATGAAGGACCTGAGTGTCTCGCAACACAATATGTGTTCATGCTCAGTCGCTTGCGTCGGTAATCTTCTTTTTGTTAATACCGGTAACGGAGTTGACGAAGGGCACGTAACGGTTCCAAAGGAGCGCGCTCCTTCATTCATCTGTATTGATCGTGATACGGGTAAGGTGCTTTGGACTGATAACACGCCAGGTGCGAACATCTTGCATGGCCAATGGTCATCGCCTGGTTATGGCGTTTTCAATGGTCAGGCTCAAGTTCTATTCGGTGGTGGCGATGGCTGGCTCTATAGCTTTGATCCAGCCGGCGAAAATGGTAAAGCAAAATTGCTTTGGAAGTTTGATTGCAATCCAAAAGACTCTTTCTACGCACTTAATCGTGCTACTCGTAACCACATTATTGCGACCCCAGTTGTTTACGATGGTATGGTTTACGTTGGTGTAGGCGAAGACCCTGAGCACGGCGAAGGCCAAGGCCACCTCTGGTGCATCGATCCAAACAAACGTGGTGACGTCAGTCCAACAATCGTGTTCAATAGCAAAGAGCCATCCACGCCCGCGTCACCACGACGTTTGCAGGCCCTCGTCGAAAAAGAGGGTGACTTCCAACGCGACAACCCGAAATCCGCCGCCGTTTGGCACTACATGGGAAACAATCCCAAGGTTTTCGAAGAACAAATGCACCGAACTTGCGGAACGGTCGCCATTAAAGATGATCTACTTGTGATTGCAGACTTCAGCGGTGTCATTCACTGTCTAGATGTCAAGACAGGTAAAGCGTATTGGACGCACGATATGCTAGCCGCATCCTGGGCGTCAGCTTTGATTGTCGGAGACAAGATTTTCTATAGCGACGAAGATGGTGACATTGTCATTTTCAAGCTCGCCAAGGAAATGGAAATGCTCGGCGAATTCAACATGGGGTCAGCTGTTTACACGACTCCCGTCGTCGCCAATGACACCCTTTATATCGCGAATCGGAATCGAATCTACGCAATTAAAGCCGGAGCTAAAAGTGAACCGGTGAACTAGCTCCGCGACCGAAATCAACTTTTGGGTAATCATCCGCAAGGCCGGCTACTGAAAAATCCGTCCTTTCGTAAAGCCGGTGTCTGCGATACAATTTGACTAAGTCTGCGTATACGTGCACGACTGGTTGTCTGGCCCTTACAGTCTCTTTCCCTTCAAATGCCTCTGGCATCGACGCCCAATACATGTCCGACCATTGGAATTCCCTAGCCGACCAACTCGGTACGCCTTCCCTCGTTCCTCATCAACGCAAGCCCTCGGCAAAGCCTAAAGAGCCAACGAAATCGCCAGTTGAATTGCCTTCAACGCCCAGTATCGAGTCAGACCTTATTGATTCTGCCAAAGCAGTCCCCACCCCTCAGACAAAAGCGGAAACGCCCTCGCGGCTCCGAACTTCTTGGGACTCCGTCGCTCGTCTCTTTGGTGTGGGCAGTGGGCCCGAACCTAGTCAAGCGCTCGAAGCTTTAGTTTCGGGTTCGACGCAGTCCGCTCCAGACACTACAAATGAAGCAGACGCTCTTTTTGAAGGTTTTGGAAAGAAGAAAGATCGAAAAGTGTCGCCCACCCGGGGTGAAACGGCTCCCGCACTGGCACCAGAGGCACCCGCCGCAAAAGAAGTCTCTCGAACCACGTTACCTGCCTCAAAAGCAGATCCTGCTCAAAAGAAAAAGAAGAGCTTTTGGGATTCCGTCGAAGATGCAGTCGATCCAGAACCAGAGGTTGTCACGAACGAATCATCTAAAAATGATTTACCCCCTTCCAGATCAAGGCGATCCGAAGCAACGAAACCACCGTCCCCGCGACAAGATGGCAGAAGACCGGCGCGATCCGATAGCAGAGATGCTCCCCGCTCCGAAAGCCGAAACGAACGAACAAAACCACTCGACGATTTGGATGCAAGCGATTTGGATGCAAGCGATCCCCAGGAGAACGAGGACTCCCCTTCCGTCCAACCCGAGCGCCGAGGCAGTCGAAGAAACATTCGTCGCGGGCGTAGTAACGAAACCGGGGATCATTCTGTTCGTGAAGAAGTAGCCTCCGATCAAAATGTTCCTGTCGATTCGGATGATTCCGAAAGTCGACCTGCTGCAAGACGCCCTGAACGCGAATCGCGAGGCCCCCGGGAATCTCGCCAACCTCGCGGCGATAGAAATCGAGAAGGACGGACAAGCTCCGAACCTCGTAACTTTGAACCTCGTAGCTCTGAATCAAAAAGCTCTGAGCCTCGCAGTTCTGAATCACGAAATGATTCGCGAAGCAACGAGTCACGTCCACCTCGGACTGCTCGACCAACCGAATCAGACTCGACGAGCCGAGATCGTGATGACAGCCGACCAGAACGACCAAGGCCAAGAC
>JANODQ010000511.1:0-5793 GCA_031412775.1 Pirellulaceae bacterium
GCTCGCAACCACCAACGTACTGCGAGTTTTCATCTTCAATCGATTCACCGCACAACAGAAGCGATGCTTTCGGTGCGGTCCAGCCATAGGTTAATTTGCCGCCGGTTCGATCTGGATAGGCGATATCCCCTTCGAGCGTCACCGTCTTGGCTAACCCCTTGCGTCGCACCTGCAGGCGAATGGTTGCATTCGTAAGATCGATCGGCGTTCCGACCGTTGCGGGTGCGACAGGCGGATTTCGCAGCGTCACTTCCACAGGTCCGAATGTCGCGCCTTGTTTGACGTCGAATTGCAACGTCGGTCCGATGTTGGTGATTGGTTCCAGTTTGGCCATTGATTTGGTACCGCTGATTTTGTTGCGACGTTGTCGATTGTTGGCGATGAAACCACAGCAGCACTAGGTATATGTTTTCTATGGGCGTGGATAACACGTCGAGATGCGACAACGTCGCCAGAAAAAACAGATCTTTGGCGGTGAATGATTCACCCTGGGCTCGAGGGCCTAGCGAGCACTGGATGCTCGGCCAATTTTTAACGGACTCAAACGCAATGGATGCTGCAACCAAAGAATCGATTGTCTGGGCTGCGATCGCTTACGTCGGCAAGAAGCGATCGCAACGCGAGCTCTTGCCCGTGGGTGATACGCGTCTATCGATCGAGATTATCGCTCGCGTCGGCCGTTCGAAGTTTCTCAGCACGCTAAACGGCAATCTCCATGTGTCGCCCGATTCCAAGGCCGCATCCGAATCCGGAGCCAGCGTCGCCGACGTTGCGGCCGCACTACTTGCATCCATGCCCGACGACGAAACTCGCACCGCTGTCATGAATGCGATTACCACTCATTTCGAAACCAAGGGATCGTTGCCCGAATCTCCCGAGGCGATCACCAAACAAACCACGGCCTGGCTCGCCCGACTGCGATCGACAACTAGCAGTGTCAAACACGGAGCCGTAACGTTTTCTCAGTTTGATAAGTAAACACTTTCCCCGTCTCTTGAAAAAGGATTTCAATCTTGAAACGATTTCAAACCAGTCTGATTGCAATGGCGATCGTCGCGATTGCAGGCTTCCAATCTTACGGCCAGCAAATCTGCGACGATGGCAGCTGCGGTGTCGGCGTCCATGCTACCAGTATCACGCTTAACAAACTGCAAGAAGAAGTATCGGTCGATGAAGGATCGATTACGGAGCTCGCATCGGTCGATCGATTCGCTCATACGATCCTCGCTACCGTGCGATGCACCGTTTCCGGTGTCTGCGGATCCGGTACCGTTGTCGGCCGCGATGGGGATGGGAACGCGATCGTACTTACAAACGCTCACGTTGCAGGCACGCAACGCGGACGCGTTATCAATGTGGAACGTTGGAATCTCGATGGATCTTCCGAGAAGTCAACAGGTTCGATTATCGCTGCCGGATACGGCAAAGGGATGAGCATTGATTTCGCACTTCTCAAGTGCAAACCGGAATTCGCCAAAGGCGTCGCTCCGGTACCACTGGCAAATCGCTTCCCATCGGCCGGTGGTTTCATTACCACCTACGGTTGCCCTCGCTGCGAGTGGCCGTCGTTGCAAGTACTCCGCATGAACCGTCGCGAGAGCCAGGTCCTGTCCTGGAAGCCCGAAGCGATCGGTGGCCGCAGTGGATCCAGCGTTGTCGAACATACCGAGGCAGGACCTCGCGTGGTTGGATTGCTCACATGGGGAGGCGGCGGTGAAGGCCTCGGCCAATCGGCACCGTTCCTACTCGAGGCGATGAAAGGTCGGCTACCGAAATCACTCGAGGCACTCCCACCAGGGGTGAAAGAGTTATCTCCGGAAGTGTCGCCACTGCAACCTCTCATCATGACCTATCCGGTTCGTGAAATGGCATCTACCGAAGATCTCGACAACACGTCGATCGACAACAGCTTGCTGGACCAGATCACTGAGAAGGAGCCCACTCCAGATGTTGCACCGAAGCAACCGGAAGAAGGCCGCGTGATCAATCGCCCAATCATCAATCGCCCTGTTGTTCTTCCACCCAGAGAAGTGGATCCACCGAAGGCTGGTCCATTGGGGCAATGGTGGGACTGGTTCACATCGCGATTGCTCGTTGGGTTTCTCATGGTCGGTGCGTTCGCGATCGGCTACTTCGTGCGATCGATTCGTTAAGAGTGACTAGCCCCTAGCCACTAGGACCTTGAAACCATGTACACGCCAATTCAAATTCGTAACGCTGCGATCGCATTCTTGGTCGCATGGGTGGCAATCGTCCTGATATCCCTCTGGATTGGCTATTCCGAGGGATTCCAGCAGTACGTTCGGTTTCCAGTCTCCAATCCGACCGTGCCGGTGACTCCCGAGTCCGATCCGGAAGCGTTCGCAATCCCTAGTTTGCCCACATATAGCACCAAAGCCGCCAAAACGCCGTCAGAGGCGTTTGAGCGGTCGGAGGTCCTGGTTGTCGTGGGCGAGGGTTGCCCGCCGTGTCGCGTCGTTTTGGCGAACCTAGTTCCGAAATTGGTCTATGGCGGCTGGGTCGTAACGCTCGTTCCCAACCAAACCACCCGTGGCGGTCCAATTCCGCGATTCGAGATCCGCAAACGCGGATGGACACGATACGAGCTCCACACGGGCCTTCTGACTCTCGAGCAACTTCAATCGATCGTCACCAACCACACCGAACCCTGAACCCTGCCAACTGACGACTGCCAACTACCTACTTCCAACTAGGAACTCATCATGCTCGCGAATGGATTCGCATTCACCCTGCTTTGCTACTTGATCGCAGATTTTCTTTCCGGCTTCTGGCATTGGATCGAGGATCGATACTTCGAAGAGACCTGGCCGATCGTTGGCGACTACATAGCCAAACCCAATACGCTGCACCACGCCAAGCCATCAGCCTTCCTGGATCAAACCTATTTGTCTCGCAATTGGACCACGATCCTACCGGCTGTAACAGCGATGTTCCTGGGCCTGCTGGCCGGAATGCATTGGCAATGGTCGCTAGTCTTTGTTTTCGTCAGCCAGGCCAACGAGATCCACGCTTGGGCACATCAAAAGTGTTCTGCATGGATTCGAGTACTTCAAGACGTCGGCTTGCTCCAATCGTGTCGGCATCATGGTGAACATCACCGATCGCCATTCGACGAGAAGTACTGCGTTATGAGTAACTGGCTGAATCCATTCTTGGACGCTCTGGACTTCTGGTTCACTCTGGAATGGATCGTTGAAAAGACTACGGGTCTTAAGCCTAAAGCAATCTAACGCATCGACCAATTGGCTAACGACTGTGCATGAGGCATGGCGAAAAAATCATCGAAGGCAAACCCGGCTAGCACCACGAAGAAAGCCGCGAAGGCGAAACCTGCGCGAAAGCCTGCCGTAGAAACTCCGATAACTGCCTCTTCGATACTTGCCACTCCACTAGTCTCACAAGCCGACGCGTACGAACGTCGCAAGGCTCGTGAGCGAGAACGCCAGGCGTCGCAGGCTCGGGCCGGAGCCGACATCGGCGAGATCCCGGCCGTCGTGGATCCAAAGCAACGCGAACGCGTCTCGAAATCTTTTCTTGCGTTCTGTCTTGAACTCTTCCCCGGCAGATTCAGCCTCGAACTTTCGAAAGACCATCTCGAAGTTATTGAGACCGTACAGAAGTGCATTGAGCATGGCCAACTGTACTGCTTAGCAATGCCGCGTGGATCCGGAAAAACGACCATCATCGAATGCGGAGTACTTTGGGCAATCGCAACAGGTCGCCGTCGATACGTCGCTTTGATTAGTGCGAACAAGATTGCGGCCACTCGAATAATCGTTTCGATCAAATCCGAGCTCGAGTCCAATGATGGATTGCTTGGATGCTTCCCCGAAATAGTCTTTCCAATTCGGAAGCTCGAGGGAAAGCAAAACAAGGCCAATGGCCAAACGATCAATGGCGAGCGCACGCACATTGAATGGAAGGGCCTGCGAGTTGTTTTGCCAACCGTGAATGGTTCGCTCGCGTCGGCCGCGATCATCGAGTGCACAGGGATCATGGGCGGAGTTCGAGGAATGAATTTCTCTCGACCCGATGGAGTTAAAGCTAGGCCAGATTTCTTCGTGTTGGACGATCCGCAAACCGATGCTTCAGCATTGACTGCGAATCAAGTCAATAAGCGTCTCAATGTCATTACTGGAGCTGTTCTTGGGCTTGCGGGCCCAAACACAGGAATGGCCGGTTTTGCAACAGTCACGGTCATCAAGAAAGACGACGTAGCGGACCAGCTTCTGGATCGAGAACGCTTCCCCGATTGGCAGGGCAAGCGTTATCGACTGGTCTACAAATGGCCCATCAATACCAAGCTGTGGGATGAATACGGAATCCTGCGAGCTGAAGGCCTGCGGGTCGATGGGAACATTCAAAAAGCCACGGACTATTACATAGCCAACCGTGCCGCGATGGACAAAGGAGCTGTTGTCGGCTGGCCAGCTCGAATCGTCGATTGCTTATCGGCTTTGCAGTTCGCATATGAGTTACGATTCAAGTCGCCTGATACGTTTGATGCGGATTATCAGAACGAACCCAAAGTTGATTCCTTAGAGGCAGAGCTCCTAACGGCGATAGCCATCGAAAAGAAGATCCACGGTTACGAACGTGGCGTACTTCCGATCGAAGCCAATTTGGTCACCGGTTTTATCGACTTGCAGAAACAGTTGCTCTACTACTGCATGGTCGCTTGGGAAACTAGTACCTTCACGGGTTGGATTTTGGATTACGGATCGTGGCCCAAACAGAACACAAACTACTACTCACTTCGCAACGCGGATTTTACATTGGCTAAAGCCTATCCCAAGATGCGTATCGAAGCGCGTTGGCGGAAAGGCCTCTTTGATTTGATCGATCGACTATCCACGCAGACTTACACATCGCTACAGACCAAACGCGGTGGAGTCGAAACCAAGGCTCACTCGCTGCGAGCTCAATTCATCGGAATTGATGCTGCATACGGTCCATCGACCAAGACTGTCCAATCTGTTGCGCTCGAGCATCCGAAATCGGCATGGCTACTTGCGTCTTTTGGTCAGGGCATGACTGCATCCGCCTTGCCAATGGATCAATGGACAGCAAAAGCTGGAGAACGTAAGGGAGACCATTGGTTCCTTCGTCCAAACTCAGGAGGCGGTATACACTGCTTAGGAGACAGCAACTATTGGAAGTCATTTGTTCATGCTGGAATGAACACTCCGATCGGTGACCCTGGCTCTATTTCATTGTTCAAACCTAGGTTACAGACAGAACACAGAATGTTCGCTGAACACTTGCGAGCGGAATCGCCGGTGCCAGATACCTCACGCGGTCGAACTGTCGATGTTTGGAAGCATCCACCGAATCGTCCGGACAATCACATGTTGGACTGTTTGTATGGTTCGGCAATAATGGCCAGCATCCTCGGGGCAAAACTGAAAGATGATAAGGTCCGAAAGGTCGTTCGATCGCAACCACGCCGGCGTCAGACCAAGTTGATCATCTAAACTCTGCCAACTACCAACTGCCAACTATGAAACTTCGAGAACCTCACTATCGCAAGATCCTTTGGCGATTGTCGATCGCCGATCACGAACAGATCAAACGTGATGCCGGTGCGGCAAACATGTCGATCAACCGATTTCTGACTCTGCGGGCGACAGGCCGCGATCCAGGAGGAAACCATGCCCAAAGGCCGAAAAAAGAAATCCACCCGCTCGACAAAAGAATTTCAACCGCGTGAGTACGTCACTCGCAAATACGTCATCCACGAGATTGCCAAATCAAAATGTCCTATCTGTAACT
>JANODQ010000512.1:0-1889 GCA_031412775.1 Pirellulaceae bacterium
CTACATTCACGTGTTTCTGATCGCGCCAAGATTGCTTATGTGGCTGACAATGTTGCCTTCTCAGCATCATCGGTACTCACGCCGAGCCCTCCTCGTGAAACAATCAACGCCAAGTAAATTACCGGTACGTAGGCTAACAAATCGTTACCTAAATAGTTTGTGCGTGTCCCCATGGCCCCCGCGCCACGGCCCCCCGCCCCCGTTATCTACAGCATTTGAATGACGCAGATTTCCCAGTCAAAAGCCGAACATTGCCAATTCCTAAAAGAATCAAGAACGTTAGCTAAGCGTTTGGTTTCGGCCCCATAGGCTAAATTAGCGCTATCGGGATAGTAACTGTTTGACTTTAAGTCATTTACGAGCTATTATGATAGTACTTATGATGTATTCGACATTAGAGCTCATGCAGGAAATCGCCGCAAAATCGCAGGCGCGGCGGTTGGCCCTCAATTTAACCCAAGCCGGGTTGTGCAAACGCTCAGGTGTAAGTTTGGCCGTCATCCGGCAATTTGAGCAATCGGGAAGGATCTCGCTCGAATCACTTGTAAAGATTGCTTTGGCTTTGGGATGCGAAGGTGGGTTTCTATCGTTGTTTCAAACGCGAGAGCAAGAAGAAGAGGTTTCGATTGATACGCTTCTTAAGCGAAGTCAGAAACGCAAACGCGGTCGAGTCACATGAGCTTTTCGCCGACTATCGCAGTCTATGTAAAGCTCGATCTTCTCGGGACGACCTACGATGTCGGGCAACTTGCTTACATCGATCGCAAAATTTACTTTGAATACGATGCTCCATTCATTCAAACTGGCTTAGAGCTTTCACCGTATCGTCTTCCGCTTAAGAGAGGCGCCATACATATGAAGGAGGCGGTATTTGAGGGACTTTTCGGTGTCTTCAACGACAGTTTGCCTGATGGCTGGGGAAGGCTGCTCTTGGATCGAAATGTGCATTCCCTTGGAACCAGGCCAGAACTACTGACCCCGCTAGACCGCTTGGCCTACGTCGGACCGTATGGAATGGGCGCATTGACATATGAACCAACCAATGAACTAGGTAAGTCACAGGAGAAAATGGATCTTTCACGGCTAGCCTCTGAATCTATTAAAGTCCTTGAGGGCGAAGCTGATGACGTTGTTGCCAAACTTCTTGAGCTTTCCGGAGCATCGGCGGGGGCTCGTCCTAAAATCATGGTCGGCATATCGAATGACCGAAAAACGCTGTTACATGGCCAACAAGACCTTCCTTCCGGTTTCGAACATTGGATGATCAAATTCAATTCGCGAATGGATCAAAAGGAAATGGGACGCATTGAATACGCATACAGCTTGATGGCAAAGAGCGCCGGTATCGAAATCATGCCGACGCATCTATTTACCAAAGGTAAGAGTGAAGCATATTTCGGAGTGAAGCGATTTGACCGTGTCGGAAATCAACGCTTGCACCTCCATTCACTTGCTGGGCTCCTGCACAGGGATCATACCGTGCCATCTCTTGACTACAGCGATATCTTGAAAGCAACGCACTTCTTAACCAAAGATATTCAGGAAGTGTTAAAGGTCTTCCGAGTCGCTTGTTTCAACGTATCCTCGCACAATCGCGATGATCACGCAAAAAACTTTGGCTTTCTCATGGACAATAAAGGGCAATGGCGGTTTGCACCCGCCTATGATTTGACCTTCTCAAGCGGCCCTGGTGGTGAGCACCATGCAACGATCGCCGGTGAGGGCCAAAGTCCTGGTGCAGCCGATCTGATCAGACTCGCTGCGATGTTCGGTGTAAAGAAGCCCAAAGCTCAAGCCATCATCGACGAAGTTCGATCCGCAATCGAACGACGTGGCCCGCAGCGTGGAGGCGGGGTTCCTCAAGCACCTGACCAAGCCGGTGAACCTCG
>JANODQ010000513.1:0-2928 GCA_031412775.1 Pirellulaceae bacterium
GGCAAGCTCCAGAATTGGTTTCCAAACCTTCAGTAATCGCGGCCAGTTTTCGTCAATGCTTTGCTTCGGATTGCGGCCAATAAATGTATTCACCGTTGTCAGCCCCAGCTTAGGAGCCGTTTCTATGACGCGGCAAAGATGCTCGATTGCCAATTGCGATTCGGCTTCGTCGGCGGCTAAGCAATTCGGATAGTACCCCAGAGCGCTGATCGCAACGCCTGAAGACTGAACCGTCTGCAAAATCGTTGCAACCGATTTATCGCTGAACTCAGTCAAGTCGATGTGCGTAACTCCTGCATACCTACGCTCGGCCTTGCTTGGGGGCCAGCACATCACTTCCACGCAAGAATAACCAATTTCAGCAGCGATCTTCATGATCGCGTCCAGCGAAAGATCGGTAAGGATCGCGGAATGAAATCCAAGTTGCATCATTTTTTTGTTCGCTCGTTTTTTTTGAAGGCCTGCCTAGAAGCATGTGATTTTTTTTAAAGCCCGCTAGCTTGCCGTGGCCTCCAGTGAAAAAAGTCGATTCGCCGAGATCGACATATCATTTTTTTCAGGGAGCAAACCACGACAGGCGACTAAACCGGCACAACATTTGTACCACGAAGGACTCGGCTGTTCGATTACCTGCCAAATTTCAAAGGATAAAGTTAGAAAATGAATCAACCACAAAATCGTTTCAACAAATCGACTCGACTTCGGTCACTTTTGGTCGCAGCCGGAGTTCTAAGTCTGGGCGGATTCTCGATGTTGCAATCGTCGCAGATTCCGGGCCCCAGTGTGGCTTACTCGCAGCAAGCCGCTATCGCAGAAGTTTCCGCGACAGCACTCAATAACAAAGCCATCGCAAGTGCCGACCAACTCTCTTCCGCATTCCGCGACGTTGCCAAAACACTTCGACCCGCAGTTGTTAGCATCCAGGCAGTCGTAGAAGCCAAACCGGCTGCAAGAGTTTATGGTGGTCAACGTCAATTGCCTCCCGGTATCCCACCAGAGCTCCGTCAATTTTTCGGTGGCGATGTATTCCCCTTCCCAATGCCAGGCGAAGACGAAGGTGCGCCTCTCCAAGGTCCGCAAGGCCGTCGAAGCAGTGGACTTGGTTCGGGTGTAATCGTCAGCCCAAACGGCTACATCCTGACGAACAATCACGTGGTCGAAGGAGCCTCCAAATTGGAAGTCCGTCTGAGTGACGATCGAAAGTTCGAAGCGAAAGTTGTCGGAACAGATCCTAAGATCGACATCGCTGTTCTGAAGATCGAAGCCAGTGGTTTGGTCCCCGCTCGCATTGGCGATTCCGCGGGTGCAGAAGTAGGTGATTGGGTGATCGCCATCGGTAGTCCCTTTGGATTGAATCAAACGGTAACCAGTGGAATCATCAGCGCGACTCACCGCGAAGAAGTTGGTATCACGCAATACGACGACTTCATACAAACAGATGCAGCCATCAATCCCGGTAATAGCGGTGGTCCATTGCTAAACCTCCGAGGAGAAATCATCGGCATCAACACGGCCATTGCATCTCAAGGCGGTGGGTTTAATGGAATCGGTTTCGCGATCCCTTCGAATGTAGCAAATAACGCGCTGCAAAGCATCCTGAAGAACGGCAAAGTCGTCCGTGGGTTTATCGGAACGCAAATCGGTGACATGACCGAAGAACGCGCCGAGCAACTTGGGCTGCCAAAGTCGACTGTAGGTGTTTACATCGAATCGCTCGCTGCGGGTGGGCCTGCTGCGAAGGGTGGCGTCAAACCTGGCGACATTATTCAATCAATCGATGGCGAAAAGATTACGAGCTCCTCGAAACTGCGCCGCCATGTTGCAACACTAAGCCCAGGAAACGCCGCAAGCTTCGAAATCCTTCGAGATGGAAAGTTAGTCACTCTGAAGGTTACGATCGAAGAACAAACCGATGCGAAACTCGCCCAACTTGAAACCAAGGGAGGCGCGGAAGCACTTGGAATCACCGTTGAACCTATTTCGCCAGAAATCGCTGCGGATTTCGGTCTAGAAGCAAATGCAGTTGGCGTGGTCGTCAAAGAAGTCAACCGCCAAAGCCGAGCCGCCAATGATTTACAACCCGGTGAGATCATCCTGGAAGTCAACGGCGTGAAGATTTCGAGTGCCGACGAATTCAAAGCTGCTGCCAGCAAAGCCAAAGGAGTAGTTCGACTGCTCGTAAGAAACGCGACTTCTTCACGAATGGTGATTGTAAAGTAATAATTGTAAAGTAATAATCACGAACCGAGAGTCGTTTGCGAAAGCAATCGCTGCTCTCCAAAGTAATAAAGCCCAGTTGACAACAACTGGGCTTTTTTCGTTTACAGACAGTCCTGTTGGCCAAACATATCGATCGCAATTTTTGTTTTAAAACTCACAGGCAATCGTCACAATTGATGCTGTAATTAGGACGCTTTGCGTTTTCCGAAGCGATGAGCGGCTGGAATGATCGCGGGCAATTCGGATTCTTCACGAGCTTGTTTTCGAAGTTCAGTAGAAGCGGCGATCGTATCTAAAATTCTTTCGGCGACCGAGATCGCTTTACGAGCATCCTCTCCTGATACTTTCGGTGCAACACTGTGTTTTATCGCATGAAGAAAGTCAGCTTGTTCGGCATCGATCGCATTACCAGATTGAACGGCAACCGATTCATGCGGTAACCAACGTGTAAACAACTCGCCATTGACATTGCGTCGAACATTTGGTGCCATTTCATCAACACAGATAGTTCCGTCTACGAGATCCTGACTGGTTCGAACGCAATCGACGGTTGCGGCAGCGAAGTCCAATTCAATACTTTGAAAATCGCTTTCAATCGTCATTTTGCGTTGTGGCTGGCGACTGATTCGCGAGGCCTTCACGCAAGCGATTGCTCCGTTTTCAAAACCTAGTCGAGCTTCCGCGACATCTTCGGTGTGTCCGAGAACG
>JANODQ010000514.1:0-17611 GCA_031412775.1 Pirellulaceae bacterium
CTCATTTAAACTTGTGAGATCGGTCGCTTGGGTGCCATCCTGGTGATCCCCATAGCAAGTTGCATCGCTATTGAACACCAACTTCCAGGTACCAAGATGAGGAAATCCGATTTGATAGTTATTTATTCGATGCTCGCTAAATTTCAAGATTACAACCACATCATCGCCCACTCCACCTTCCTTGAATCGATGGAACGCAACAATTTTATCTTGATCGTTCAAGTGAAATACGTTGACGTTCTGGCCGGTAAGTCCTGCGGTGAATCCGTCGACGTTACGACGTAATCGAATCAGATCGCGATAGGCCCGCGTAATGGTTGCGTACCGATCGGCTCGTCCCCAATCTAAAGGATCAGTGTCTTGGAACCAACAGTCTTCCATAAACTCCTGACCCTGAAAAAGCATTGGAATTCCGGGTGCAGTCATCATTAGGCAAGCACCCAATAGTGAACGCTTTACCGCATAACGATTAGGATCATCACTCTCATCGATCTCGGAGACAACACGCTTCTTGCCGTTAGCAACTTCGTCGTGGGATTCCGTATAGATGACTCGTTCAAAAACATCATGATTATATTTATGGTTGATAGCCCCACAAATTGCGTCCATCGAACGGTTCGCGTCGTCAATTGCGATCAATGCCTCACGGATCGGATGAACAAATCCGGCGTCCCATTGCGCGTCAAAATGGCCACCACCATCTTTTGAGAGTTCAGTTAGTCGAGGGTTATTCTGGAGATCTTCGGCAATTGTGATCTTTCCAGGAAAGCGTTGACTGATTTCATGGTTGATCCATTGGAGTAAGCTAAATCCATCTTGGTTGATATTGCTTTGATCGTGATCACAAGCACGAATATAAAGAGTCATATCATAGCGAAGTCCATCTGCATGGTACTCTTCCAACCACATCATAGCATTGTCGAAAATGTATTGTCGTACTTCTTGTCGACCGTAGTCGGGGCGCGTGTCGCCCCATGGAGTTGCTGATCGCCAATCGTTATAGAAATAGATACCTCCCTTATCATTTTCACTCCAACCATCGAACCGCCAAATATCCAAGTCGGACGGCCCAAAGTGGTTGTAGACAACATCGATTATCACCGCGATTCCCATTTTATGAGCTTCACGAATGAAATGTCTTAATCCGTTCACCCCTCCATATGCGGTTTCGACCGCATAGGGATGTGCGGGGTTGTACCCCCATGAATAGTCCCCTGCGAACTCGGCGACTGGCATTAATTCTACGGCATTAATTCCGAGTTCTTTCAAATAGGAGAGTCGTTCAATGGCAGTCGCAAAAGTCCCTTGTTTCCCATCCTTGGTGTTAAACGTCCCGATGTGCATTTCATAAACAACCAACTCATTCCAAGCGGGCATACTGAAAGCGTCCTCCTCCCAGTCGAAGTCGTTAGCCACAACCACTGAATGGCCAACAGAATTGGTGACCTCACGTGCTCGAGGATCAATCCTGTCAACGACCTTACCATCAAACCCAATAGCAAACTTGTATTCGTCTCCGCGGGCGGCGGTGTCAATCGACGTATGCCAATTGCCAGACTCATCGCGAGTGCATCGATTGCTGTCGCGATTCCAACCATTGAAATCGCCAACGACGCTAACCGAATCCGCGTTGGGTGCCCAAACTGAAAACCGATATCCTTTTTTTAAGGGAACACAGCCCAGAGTAACCATCTTATCCTTCGTTACAGTCTCTTCAGTGATAGACATACTTCTCCCTTTTTTATTTTTTCGTATGTGGTTCTAAATTGAGAAGCCGCAGTTGACATGAGATTGCTAAAGGCATCTTCCAGGCCAAGCGTCCTGTTTCCATCGATTCTGGTTGGTCATCGATCAACGTGGAGGCTAAAAGAGCATATCAGAGATAAGGAAGTGTAAAGGAACGTTATTTGCGAAATGTACATGAACTTGTTTTAGCTGCTCACATACCAATTCCGTTGCTAGTTGAAAAAAGATTTTTACGTGAAATTTCAATCCACATCGTCAGTAACTCGCAAGATGTTGTCATCGCTCAACTTCATTTCAACGCTGGGGGCAGCGGTACTGATTGTGTTTATTTTAAACGCGGGTCGAGACGTCCTGATTCCGTTCGCTTTGAGCATCTTATTTGCATTTCTTTTGACCCCTAGCGTGAATTGGCTTCAACGGAAAGGCCTCTCAAATCCCGCCGCCGTGGCGGTCGTCACGGTGGGGGTCGCCGGCCTAGTTACCCTCAGCGGCGTGTTGATTTGGTCGAGCGTTTCCGATTTTGCTTCGAATTTGCCGAAGTATCGTGATGAAATTACACGGAAGGTCTCGTCGGTCGATAGCTACGTTCGAGATGTCGGCGGTAAATTTAATAAGGTCGTCCAAGAGTTTTCTGGTCGAGGATCGTCGTCAAAAGACGACAAACCATCCTCCAAATCCGATTCACAGGCAGAACCCGTCAAAGAAGGTGCGTCCAAGTCGGACAAACAGTTGAACACAGCGGCAAATCCGAAGGATCAGAGCGAAAAACCGGAGGGAACTTCATCAGCGCCCTCGCATGAACAGGACGAATCGGCGAGTGATACCGAGAGTAGTGTTTCCTCGCTAGGCAGTTCTCCTGAAATGCCGATCTATACCCGTCAAGGAGCCCCCGGGATGGAGATATCTTGGAAAGACTGGGCAGGCGGAGCTGGTGCCATCTTTGGTCCACTGGGAACGGTGGGTTTAGTAACTGTCTTTGCCCTTTTTCTGTTAGTCAACCGCGATGATCTTCGCGATCGATTTGTGGCGGTCGTTAGCCGTGGGAACTATGCCGTCACGACCGAAGCGATTGCGGATGCAACAATGCGAATAAGTCGATATCTGGTTGCTCAATTGATTTTGAACGTGTCCTACGGTGTCGTGTTTGGCATCGGACTGTTTTTTATAGGCTGGTTGCATTCGATCGAGAATGGTTTTCCAAGCTTGTTGTTTTTAAGTACTGTTGCCGGATTGTTTCGATTCATCCCATACTTTGGGGCATGGATTGCGGCGACGCTCCCCTTGGCAATCGCGATCGCTGTTTTTCCTGGCTATGGAACATTCGTTTCTGTTTTGGTGTGGATTGTTTTGCTCGAGCTTATTTCAAACAATATTGTCGAGCCTTGGTTCTACGGGTCGAGCACTGGCGTTTCATCGATAGCGATTATTACCGCCGCCGTTTTTTGGGGATGGCTGTGGGGTGTTGTGGGTTTACTACTTGCGACGCCTCTCACGGTTTGCTTGGTCGTCTTGGGAAGACATATCCCGAAGCTACGCCTTTTTGTAACATTGTTAAGTGATGAGCAACAGGTAAAACCTGATCAACGTATCTACCAAAGGCTTCTCTCAGGTGAGACCCATAAATTGGTCGACGCATTGGTGGATGAAGCCAGCGAGCGAGATGCAATCGAATTCGTGGATCAAGTTGTAGTGCCAACCACCAAACGAATCATGCGGAATCGAAATGGGGATGACGGACACGACTTTGAATTTGCGCAAACGCTTTTGCTAAAGTTGCAGGAACATCGGCTTCCCTCTGTTCCTACGCCAACCACACTACAGGTGATTGAAAGAATCCAATCCGCCGAGTCAACAGAGGGTATGGAAACGGACCGTCGCCCCAATCCAACTTGCTATGGTATTGCTGCACGCCATCCTTGTGAGAACGTTGTACTGCATTCTCTTCAAATGATTCTCAATTCTTCCATCGACTTCCAAATCGGTGATTACAACAATCTTCCCGATCGCGAGATTGAGAACATTGTTGCTGCAAATCCCGATGCAGTCGTTCTAGTCTCATTGCCTCCAGGAGGGCTTTCGCAAACCCGATTTTGGTGTAGATCGCTCCGCAGTGAAGGGTACCAAGGGGAAATCATTATTACTCGACCCGGCAAGTTTCGGAACTTTGACCGGATGCTAACCTCGTTCCGTCGCCTCGGAGCGTCCGCGTTAACTACCTCGATCGCTCAAACAACTCGACGCCTAAAACTCCTGAAAGCAAGTCCAAGTAAACACTTAACTTCTCAGCATGCGGTTTAAAATGTTATCTTTTCTGAGCTGTAGGCGCTATCCTCGCTCGCTATATAGCAATCGCACCGAAATCAACACCCGTGGGCAGCGATATCGGCTCAGCTTCCAACCTCCCATCCATGCGTACTCTCTAAGAAGATAAATTTTAACATGACTACGATCCTCCTTGTCGATGACCGCCGAGATGCAGAACTTACGATAGGAAATCAACTCAAATCGAGAGGCTTTTCCGTTCGAACTTTGAACGATCCTACCCAGTTATTAGAGGTTCTTGCTGCAGGAGGCGTTGATGTCATTCTGATGGACATGAACATGCCGGAAATGGATGGTAGCGAGGCTACCGAACTGGTGAAAGCCGATGAAGGACTACGGCACATACCCATTGTCATCTGCACATCGCAACCTCTCCCAGGTGATGAGGAGCGAGCTAGGTCGAGCGGCTGCGATGGATTTGTCGCTAAGCCCATCGATATGGACGATCTTCAATCACTGTTGGAAACTTTCTTTCCGATAGTGAAGTCTCCGGAAGTGGGTGGTTTTGCCGTAGAATAGAAGCTCGCGGCGCGGAGGGACGATTAATAATGTCACTCTTCAATCCACAAAGGGCGAAAGCATCATACAGCCGGTGTGGACAACTTACCCTCTTCGCTCATGGATAAACCCAGTTTGGCAAGTATCGTCGACTCAATCATCTGAGGCGATAAAACTAGTGGGCCAAAATAAGCGTTAAGCTCGATTACAGTCGCTGCAATTTTTAGTGGCTGTCGAACAAATTTCTCAGTCACAAATTTCTCAGTCACGAATTTCTCAGTCACGATTCGATCAACATGCGATTCTGCCCGAGCCAACCGCTATCCCGGGCTGTGCTAGTTATCGCTTGCATATCCGTTTAAAAATTCGTTGTCTTCACATAATTCTCATAGGGTATGCGTTGTAACGTAAGCACTTACAAAGCACCTTCTCAACTTCGAATTCGGACCCGCTTTATAGGACTTAGGTCTAGCTTCGTTGTAATCGACTTGTTCGGATCGCCAAAATACTAGATGTATCACTCTCACTACTCCACCACCGGCGGTATCCGTACTCGATCAGGTGGATCCGATCGAGGACGAATACGATAAAATGGACCGTTTATTAGCAAAGTATTCGTTGCTAAATATTTGACTTCCCTCGAGTCGAGTTGATTACGAAACTCACGATGAACATCACCAAAAATACGAAGAACAGAATCTTTGCAATCTCGGACGCACCCGCTGCAATTCCGCCGAAGCCAAAGACGGCGGCAATCAGCGCCAAAACAAGAAAGCTAAACGCCCAGTTCAACATAATCTATCTCCTCAAGTTAAGTTGCTTACAGATTCTTGGACACAGAGTCCAAGCTATGAAACTTTAATACGCAATCGCCGTGCCGGTTATTCAATTGATTTCCAAACTGACAGCGACTTGGCGGGGCATTGAAACTCCGCCCAACCATCATTATCTGTAATGATTCGGTAAGTAATATGTCCTGTGGCATCTTCAAATATTGTATTAGGACGAAATGTATTCATTCGTTTCAAACCGGCGTCACCGTTACTTATTAAAACAGCCATTACCACGTCATGGTCGGAATCACCCGTCCTGATCCAGCCAACGCAGTTGGGATAGTCAAAATAGTCCACCTGATCACCATGCGCGTGGGTTCGGCGAAGTGATAAGAAGCGATCGATTAAAAACCGATGACTCGGAATGCTAATATAGTGCTCGTTGCCATCCCTTCCTTTATCGGTGTACTCTGCCCCGTAATAATCAGCACAAAAGATACATGGATACCCGTCACGCCTTAATAAAATCATGGCGTAGGCCAGCGGCGTGAACCAAGCCTCGACAACGTTTTCAAGCGATTGAAGAGGTTGCGTATCGTGATTGGCGACCAATGTAACCGCAAGCGTTGGCTCGTTTTTGACTAACGAACCATCGAAGATATACCGCAGGTCATAGCTGCTCTCAGCCTTGCTGGCATCGGCAAAATTACGAAGTAGCGGTGCGTCAAAAAGCGTCACATCTCCGCCCGTCGTTTCAATAAATTGATGTAGAGATTCCACATCGTATGACCAATATTCGCCGACCGCGAAGATACGCTGCTGAGAGTGGTTTCGAAGATATGTTAACCATTCAGGAAAGAAGCCAGCCTCCACATGTTTGACAGCGTCAAATCGAACACCATCCATCCCGATCGTATCAAAATACCAAGAACCCCATGCCTTGATGTCAGCTTGCACCTCTTGATGCTTCACATCTACATCACAACCCATAAGATAGTCGAAGCATCCATTTTCTAAGTCGACTTTTTCATCAAACGACTTACCCTCGAAAAGCAGTACGCCACTGTGATCCGGATTATTTCCGTCAGTGTCAACGGCGGTAAAGTGCCACCAATGCCATTCCATCGGCGAGTACTTACCATATCGCCCCGGAAACGTGAAATGCGTGTGGGCCTTGATCTTTCGAGGCTCTCCGATTTGCTGATGCCGATTCCCGTCGCTGAATGGAGTCGCAAGAATTTCCTCTTCATAATCACCACCAATTCGATGATTTAGGACGACATCAACATAAACCTGAATACCTGCAGACTTTGTAGACCTTACCGCTTCTTGCAGTTCCTCTTTAGTTCCATACTTTGTTCGAATGGAACCTTTTTGATCGAACTCGCCAAGGTCGTACATGTCATAAACAGCATACCCAACGTCGCTCCCTCCTAGATTCCCTTTGTATGGGGGCGGTATCCAGACTGCAGTGATCCCCGTGTTCGCAAGCTCGCTCGATTTCTCCTTCAACTCGTTCCACAGACTCCCATCAGCCTTCGTATACCAATGGAAAAACTGCATCATTACTCCGTTCGTTCTGTTCATTTTACTTGCTTGATATTCTTTGAAAAAATGAAACTCTTATGGACACTGCTGATGGCCGGGACCATCGTCTCGTCCAATTGTTCGTTTAAGAGTTGGTTCTAAAATGTAAACGCGAAACTCCAGCCAGCCGCTCGCCTATTGTGTTTATGAATCGTCGATAGCCTTCACGGAAGCACGTTATCGTTAATCACAAGTTCGATCTCTTCGAATGAGTCGACAAACAGTGCTTGACCTTTCACCAGCCATGCAGCCGAAAATGCCCAGACCGCAACCCACTCCATCCAAAAGAGAAAGTTGAAGTGATTGAAAGTTGCCTTCAGATCAGTGGGAAGCATGAATAAATGAATTCCCATCAAGAACATGCAGCCGGCAATCGTGAGGCCGGATGCAAAGTAAAGCGCGTCGCGTTGTTCGTCGCGTGTGTTCAGTCGCAGACCGAAATGTCCGCGTGGAAAATGATACAGTGAGAACGTGGCAAGAGTAGTGAAAAACAATCCGCCGCTAAATGTATGGACATACCCCACTAGAGTAGACTGGATCAGCGGATCGCTATTTGGATCGAGCGGGCAAAACGCAACACCCATCGCGGAACCGGCGGCGAGGTTTCCGGTCCAGTTTTCTAACGAATCGTAGCCATGATAGCAGAATAAAAAGATCCCCATCGCGCACATTGCCCCGACAAAAACGTCTCGTAGTGGCGTATGATAGTAGCTACTCATGTTTGCTTGAATATCGATTCCAAGCACAAACAAGCCGACTGGGCCAAGTACCAGGGGAAGCAGGAAGGCGATAAAGCCAAGTGATCGTCGAATTCCTAAATAAGACATTACCACCGAGTGGGCATGTGGATGATGATCGAGCATCCATTGTTCATGTCTAGTTCGTGGCAATGCCATTATAAAAAAATTTCGTCTAAGAGTATCGATGGGACCCTTGCCTAAACCTACGGTGCTAACCGATCACGCCGTAACCAAGGTATGGTATTTAAGTACCGCGTCAGGATCACACCGGATCTATACATCAAAAGGAGGAATGGCTCCATGCTGAGTCAAATAAATAAGGCGCGAAGGCCTTCTTCAAAACGGCTAAGTAACGTTCGGTAGTCGTACGCATTATGCGTGCCGGACCATCTTGCAAATTCGAGAAGTTCGAGAAATTGATAATAGGGAACCATGATAATTGTTCGGTCGGTGAATGAAGGGCGGTAAGTCATACACCATACGACGCACGAACTAATGGCTCAACGGATTACCAGTAATCTCGATGTCGCGCGAGAATCCCTTTCGGTCGAAACGTAGGTTGCGATCGGCTTACATAATACTTTGCACCGATTTTACAAAGATGGGAAACGAGATCATTTAAGGGAGAGGCTGATGTATCGCTCGACTTCACTCTAGTTCCCATTCGCGATGACACGCGAGTTGAAGACATCCGTAAGCGAATTGACGAGGCTTATCACAAGTACTCTTGGATAGATATTTTCCAGTCCAAGCGTACAGACTTTTTGTTGGCGAAGAAAAATGTAACCGGAGAATTGAAGGAATTTTTTTAACGCAAGTCATTCCTAGTCGATGTAGCTTTATCATCGATGGCCGCCGATCAGGGTTTGTACTGAATGTAATACGATTGGATGCAATTCCGCAATCGCTTAATCGTACGGGCCAGACCAAGGTTTACCGGTCGCATCAACCGGCATGGCTCCTTGGGCTGCGACAAGAAAATAGGTAATATTGCCTCCATTCAATGCGAAAGCCAATGGAGTCGTTCCGTTTGCACCGGGCGTGGATTTACCGTAGACTTCCGACGCTCCGTCCAGCAGTCGATTGATCGTCGTTCCAATCAGCTACATGTGACTAATCTCCTCGACAGCGACGGCATGAATGAGATCGCGATAAGCAGTTACCTTTCCCTGAAAATTCATACTTTGAAAAAAGTATTGATTGAATGTTCGCATCTCGCCAAACGATCCGCCGAGACCCTCTTGCAACGCATTTGCTGATACATGATCTGGACTGTCATTGGCAATTTCATTCATTACCTGTTGGTTACAAAAGTACGTGGCTTCTCCTACAATTAAAAGATATAGAACTCAAGTGGCTTGTCTAGATTGATGTCCAATCCGCTGAATACGTAACCGTTCAGGAGTTAAATTTCTTTAAGATTCTTGCAAAAAATTTCGGATGTTTTTTAGCGTCTGCGACGCTTGCAATTTCTCCCGCTTGTTAATGCAAAAACCACTTAAGGCGACGGTTAGCAATGGAAATACCTAGCAATTAAAATAGCAAAGGTATTTAGAAATAGGATTGCATGCCGCTAAGTAATGTAGGATTTTAACCCCCTCGACAGAGGATTAGTTTTAATGGTTGGATGTCTCCGAAATGTCGGAAGGAAGAACAAGTGGTGTCGACAGAAACGATCGCTTGCAACCCATCATGGCCGACTAACGTTCACTCAAACGCTCGAAGCTTACGCGACCGATAATCTACGAACTTTATTTTTTGTGATGACCTATGGGAGGATTAATGGGCTGCTCATAGGCTCATTTCAAACGCGGTCTATCGTTCAATACCCATTTCAGAACTAAAGTAGCTAGTACACCCTGGCCTGATGAAAATACCGTTTTTCCTTAGCTGCAAACACTAGCTTTGGGTGCGATACGATAATTTTTGACAGAGTCGACACCCGTGACAAACGCCATCCGCTCAGTTTTCATCGTTATGACATTTGGTAAGTGATTGCTACCATCCAAAGTAAACCTAGTGATCAAAATATGCGGCGTTTTATTTGGCACAGTCGTTGCGTACGGTAGGAAGAATTCACTTTCAGTACTTGGTGTGGATTGTCCAGCTGAGTGGAAAAAGTGGAATGACGAGGACTTCTCGATTTTTTATGCGGGGCTCTCGAAGTTTATTGCACTTTAGGATGCGATCATGGCCAGCGTAAGTTTACAACCGAAGCCTCAATCGAAAACATCATTAGAGAAAACGATTGCTAGACGAACGGCCGCGATCATGCGCTCGTGGGACAGTACCGAGTTGGCGGAACGAGCGGAAGCAGGTTCCCGCGGAAGACAAGAATTGGCGAAACTGCTTTTTGGAAGCGCGCTGATCCGACCACAAGATGCATCGACTAGTTGTTGATTTCCGGCCTCAAACGCATCCAGATATTATTCGAGCATAACCGCGTACTTTAGAAACGAAACTTGTACCATGAGTGAAACTGAATTTGATCGCAAACCGGTGGTTGTCGATACGCCAATTGCTGAGCAGATTTCGGATAGTGTTCAAGGAAAAGATGAACCGATGGAAAAGTCGCATCCCGGAGTATCACCGTTACTAGTTTTTGCGAGCTACCCAGTGATATTGATTATCGCCCTGGTCGTAGTAAGCATTGCATGGTGGTTCACACGTGGTTAGATTCTCGACGACGTAACTCCAGATTAGTAGTGATCGCCGATCGACCATCTTGGCTAATTGGCAACCATCAAAGTCGCAGCGTCTCCGGACCTCAAGCCTTACATGAAGATATTAGGAAGTCGAATGCGACGATTTCCTAACGCCTGAGGCTCACGAACGAATGTATCTCGGCTTGACCATTGTCTAGTTCGACGAAGACGCTTTGTGCAGCAATTCTCGCTTGCGCATCTCGTCTATCAAGTTTGCGATACGTTCTGTCACTAAGTCTGCCGCTCCATGTAGGGCACTCCAATTCTCGTCGGCACATAGGCTTTCGTATTCAGCAAAGACTTTTACGGAATGCGGCTCGTAAAACGATGCTGTCAGCCCTTTAAGGCTGTGAACGGCCATTCGCGCAGAAGCAAAATCTTGCCGCTTAAGTGCCTCCTCGAACTCTTTAGCAATACGCGGAGCATCTTCCGAAAAGATGATTGCCAACTGTTCAAGCAGTTGCCGATCGCCGTCCATTGCTCGAAGGGCAAGCTCTAAGTCAATCGCCATCATGTGGGTTCCTCAAAAAAGTCTACAATACGTCTAGCAAAACTGGGCACAATCCATTGTTTCGTAAGTCTTCTGGAACGCAAGTTGCGTACCAGTCGCTTCTCACACTTGCCAAGCTTGGAAAAATTTTTGAATGAGAAAGCTTGTATGGATGAAGCAAAAACGTTGAGTAAGGTGCTTGTAATCGACGATGACCGCATGATACGCCATATCGTCGTTGCGGGACTTTCAGGGCATGATGGTATGTCTGTTCTCCAAGCCGAGGATGGCGAAGCGGGGCTTCGTCTTGTGGAACGCGAGTCGCCTGATGTCATCCTATTGGATGTATTTCTACCCGAACATAATGGTTTAGAGTTATTTCGGAAAATTAAAGCGATCGATAACCGAGTTTCCATTATTTTTATCACGGGCGACACTTCGAGCCAGACCGCCATTCAAGCAATGAGTGTCGGTGCGTTTGATTATCTCGCTAAACCTCTTAACGTGGAACAGGTGCGTCAGCTCACGATGAGTGCTGTGCGAGCGCGAAGATTAATGGACGCACCAGTCGCCTTCAGTTTTGGCGAAGGCGTGTCTGATGGCGAACGCTTTATTGGCAAGTCGTCTGCGATGATCGAAGTCTATAAAGCGATCGGTCGCGTCGCAGCTCAAAACGTGACGGTACTTGTACGCGGGGAAAGCGGTTGTGGAAAAGAGTTAGTAGCGCGAGCTCTCTTTCAAAACAGCGATCGTCGCAACAAGCCATTCGTTGCTGTAAATTGCGCTGCGATCCCCGATCAATTGCTCGAAAGCGAGCTTTTTGGACATGAAAAGGGGGCGTTCACGGGTGCTGAAAAACGACGGATTGGGCGTTTTGAACAATGCGACGGCGGGACGATCTTCTTGGATGAAATCGGCGACATGTCGTCTGTCACGCAGGGGAAAGTTTTGCGACTTCTCCAAGAGCAACGGTTTGAGCGTGTCGGTGGTAACGAACTGATCTCGACCAACGTCCGTGTCATCGCTGCAACTAATCGTCCCTTAGAACAGATGGTCCAGCGAGGTGAATTTCGTGAGGATTTGCTGTATCGGCTAAACGGATATACTATTCACTTGCCACCGCTTCGCAATCGGTTAGAGGATATTCCGCTTCTCCTAGAGTATTTTTTTCGCCGCGCGAAATTTGACATGTCTCGTCCAGACTTATCCGGAATTTCCCCGGACGCGCTCACTGTACTTCAGCATTATTCTTGGCCCGGAAACATTCGGCAACTACAGTCCGTTGTCCGCCAGTCGGTTTTAATCACGGTGGGAACAGTCATTGGAAGTGACAACCTACCACCCTTCGTTTGCCGAACCAAGTTAATGACTGAAGCGTCGAACGACAGCACGCCTCCGATGGTCGTCGAAGAAGCGACACCGGAAGCGTCATTGATTTCTTTGAGTACCAGTCAAGATAATTTTAAAACACCAGAAATTGATACGTTCGTTCATTCTGATGTAGGCTCCGCGGACCTTAGTCCAAGCTTAATGGGTAGCATTCACGCCGACCCAGGTCTATCGCGTTACATCTGCGAACGTATCTCAAACAACACGACAAACCTGTATGCCGAAGCGGTAGAGCGAATGGAAAAACAGCTTTTCTCAGAGGTCCTTCACTACACGAACGGCAATCAATCCAAAACCGCCGAATACCTGGGAATCACTCGCGGAAAAGTTCGCGACCGCGTCTCGACGTTTGGAATCCAATTCGCAAAGACCGTATCGCTCGGAAAGATTGACTGACGAGCATGCAAACGCAGGTTCTTGTGTAACGGCATCCATCAGCTTCCCTGTTGGCCACCCCCGTCGAACGGACTACGACTCATTCAATCGTGACAGCCCCGATGATTATTGATTTTGTATCATCTATCTTTAGTACTAGCGGCTTTCCAGCTCGATGGAACTGCGGTACGGCTTGGGCAGCCGAGCCGTGGTGGGGCTGGATTCATATTTTGAGCGATATAGTAATCTGGGCTGCTTATTTCTCGCTCGGGATGTTAATCGTTTTATTTGTCAGAAAGAAACGGGATGTTTCCTTTCCGGTTGTCTTCTTGCTGTTTGGTGCCTTCATCCTCTTGTGCGGCTTCACACACCTGATGGATAGCCTTGTCTTCTATTGGCCAGCTTATCGATTTGCGGGACTTATTAAACTTGCCACCGCCTTAGTATCTTTTGTTACGATAGCAGTTTGTTTGAAACTCGCTCCGCTTGCAATCGAGTTACGAGGTCCTAAGGAATCAGATCGATTGATTCGTGAGCGCACGGCAGCATTGGAAGATTTAAATTGCAGACTTCGCGAGGAAATCGAGGAGCGGTCGCGAGTCGTGTTGCAACTAAGCCGAAACCAAGAAGCATTAAAACTAGCAATGACAATCAGTCAAACGGGATTTTTCGATTGGGATCTCGCAACGAATTTGGTGAAAATGGACGAAGCCGAGGTCCGGCTAACAGGGCTCGGAAAATCGAATGGAATGGTCCACTTGGATGAGTTCTTTGAGTGCATTGATAAGGATCATCGCAAACCGTTAAAACAAGTGATTGAGGATTGCATCGCGAATGGCAGGGAGTACCATTCGCGGTTTCCTTTTACAAGTCCTGACGGAAAAAAGCTTTGGCTTGCGGGCCGAGGATGTGCGATTCAAAACAGCAAAGGTAAACCCATTTCCTTTATCGGGCTCAACTACGACATCACAGAACAAGTCGAGCGAGAAATTTTGCTCGATAGAGAAGCCGCCGATGCGAGGAACGCAAGTCAACAAAAAAGTCGTTTCATCGCGCAAGTCGGCCATGAAATTAGAACGCCACTAGCCGCTATGCTGGGGTGTGTCGATTCGCTTGTCTTTTCGCTAGAACCAGGCGATACGCGTGATACGATTCGTATACTTCGGTCGCAAGGGGAATTGCTCCAAGTACTTATCAACGACGTGCTGGATTTTTCGAAATTGGAAGCGGGGAGATTAGACTTCCAAACTAGCCCCGTGGCTACTGAGAACATCTTCGCCGATGTTCTCTCGTTGATGAACCCACTTGCCCAAGAGAAAGGGCTCATAATTAAGTGGCAGGTGGAAAGCAAGCTCCCAAAGTCGATCGTCTGCGATCGTCATCGATTGAAACAGGTTTGCGTCAACTTGATCGGAAATGCCATTAAGTTTACAGAGGAAGGGGCGATCACGATTGTTGTTAAAGTGGACGATACCGATCCAAAGCAGAGCGACTTGATCGTGGAGATTCGTGATACTGGCCAAGGGATTCCAAAAGAAAAACTCATCCTGATTTTCGAGGAATATGAGCGAGTGGCCGGAGACGTGGACGGTTCTGGGCTTGGACTAGCGATTAGTAAACGCTTGGTGAACATGATGGGTGGAAGTCTCGAGGTACAAAGTGAAGTTGGCGTGGGGTCCGCCTTCGTCATCCGTATTCCGCTCGGTGACATTAGTAACTACGAAATGGTAATTATCGAGGATATCGCCTTGGACGCTGTCAAGATGGATGCCGGGGACGATGTGCCTTTGAAATTGCCTCTTAGGGTTTTAGCAGCCGAAGATACAAGAGCTATACAGTTCGTTTTGAAGCGAATGGTTGGCTCGTTTGTTGACGAGCTTGTAGTTGTCCCCAACGGTGTGCAGGTGGTCCAAGTAGCGATGGCTGCTGAAAACTCCGATAAGCCGTTCGACTTGATCCTGATGGATATTCAAATGCCTGAAATGAACGGGGCTGACGCGACGCGGCAGTTAAGAAGTGCGGGCTATATTGAGCCGATCATCGCACTGACAGCGGGCGCTATGGAATCAGAGAAACAAGCTTGCATCAACGCTGGCTGTACCCATTTCCTATCCAAACCGATCGACATGCACGAACTAAGAAGACTCTTGGCGTCGCTCTGCCCATAATAAAAAAACCGGTTGTGGCTCCCAAGGGTGACCTGATGAAACCTGAGCCGATAACGCTAGCTACGGATTTCGATTTTGCCACCGTTTACCATGCGGCATTTAAGGCTAGCGGTTGCGGCACAGGGAAAAATAACATTTGCACCCCTAGGGAGTTTCTGGACTGGAGAGCTTCACAAAAAACTCACGCAGTCGATTGATATCGACTGGTTTCGTCATATGTTCGTCGAAACCAGCCGCATATGCCTTCTCGCGATCCGATAGCTGCCCATAGCCTGTCATCGCAACAAGCTTTATTGTGGAAGTTGCCTCTTGCGAACGAAGATAACGTGCCAATTCATACCCGGTCATCATCGGCATGGAGATGTCGGAAAAGATCACTTCCGCATCGAAGTGCTTTAGCTTTTCGATCGCAGCTTCGCCGTTCTCAACCATCTCGACGTGATGCCCCATCTTGGAAAGCAACCTTGCTAAGACAACCGCGAGCGCTCGCATGTCTTCGACGACAAGAACGCGATAAGAACGCTCGGGAAAATCCGCTACGGCAGGAACACCACCACCATAAGTAATCGCCGAATGAGATTCGCATGGAATCAGAATTACAAATTCACTTCCTTTTCCTTCGCCCTCGCTATGCGCGGTGATCGTTCCACCGTGTAGCTCAATCAAAGTTCGAACCAATGCGAGACCAATTCCAAGACCCGCTGAACCACGTTCGACGGATTCACCCAACTGGGAATACATATCAAAAATAGTATCCAATCGGTCGGGTGCGATTCCGCTTCCGTTGTCTTTTACACGGAACACAACACTTCCGTTAACTCGATTCACCGAAAGCCCAATCCTGCATTGTGCATCGCTGTACTTCGAGGCGTTGTTCAATAGATTACACAAAACCTGGGTCATTCGCGCGGGATCCACATCCATAACCATTTCAGGTTCATCTAGGTGAACTTCCAACACTTGATGATTAGTCTCAATCAGGGGTTGAGATGCTTCTACAGCCGCACGGACAATAGAGTCCAGGTGTACCGACTGTCGTTTTAGCTCCAGTTTACCTCTGCCTATTCTGGAAACGTCCATCAAGTCATCGATCAGTCGTACAAGCTGCTCCACTTGACGAGCCATCGTCAACCGCAACTCATTTACCTCGCCGTCGACGTGCATCAGCTCCATCAACTGAATTGCATTTTTGATCGGCGACAGCGGATTGCGAAGTTCGTGCGCGAGCGTTGCAAGGAACTCGTTTTTTCGACGCGACTCCTCTGAAAGCTCAGAGGCGAGCCGACTCAGTTCGTCGCCACTTTGCTTTTGCATCGTCATGTCTCGCATGACTTTACTAAATCCGATCAACTGGTCATGTTCGTCACGAATGGAGGAGGTAATCCCACTAGCCCAAAAGCGGACTTGCCCGTTGCGCATCATCCACCGATCGTCCGATGCCGACCCGCTTTCAACAGCCACATGAAATTCATTCGCTGTAGCTCCACTGGCGTTGGATTCGGGAGTGAAAATGAGTGGTCGAATGTCTTGCCCGATGAATTCTGCTTCGTCGAAACCAAGGACCTTAGCAACTCCTTTGTTCCAACTGGTCGCTCGATAATCGTTGTCGATCGTAAAAATGGCGTAGTCTTGAATTTGATCAACAAACAAACGTATATGCTGATCGAGTTGATGGCTACGCCGCTCGAAAAGTTGCCGATCGTTGATTGCCTTCTCTAAACGTTGACGCTCCTCGCTGATGATCGCAGCATCACGTTCGGCTGTAACGCTCCTTCGACGGATCGTTTGTAGGACACCGATAACCAAAGCGATCCCCGCGATGGAGGACAATAAAACCATGTACCGTGCCGAATTATACGTTTGATTGAATTCTTGTTTCAGTTCTCCCAGCCTTTTGACTTCGAGATCGCGAATCTTTCGAATCGTACCACGGAATTCATCCATCGTTTGTTTTCCGGCATCAGTTTTCACGACATCCCTTGCCGCTTCAAAGCCCGAGCGGTCTCGAAGCTCAAGAACTCGCTTTAGTTCGATCCGTTTTTGATCGATACTGTCATTCAGAGCAACCAATAATTCTGAAGTAACTTTGCTTTCTCTCGTTGTTTTTTCCAGTTCGATCAACAACATGTCTAGTGCTTGGTTGGCATCGTCATAAGATTTTAAATAGGAGGGATTTCCTGTGATGATGTAGTCTCGCTGCCCCGTTTCCGCATCTTTCAACGCCGACTCAAGACTTTCAATCGCAATCAGGTACTCGTATGTCGACTCGACTGAAGTCGCATTCGACCAAAGCGTCACCATATTCATAAGTGTGACCACGCTCGCACTGACCAAGATCGCGATGACAGCGAAAGTACTAAAAAATTGCTTAGTTCGTTGTAAAAAGAAACGGTGTTGTTTTTCTGTCAACCGTGGATGTCCTAGAATCTGTTCAAAAACAGTGCTGGATATGATTTCCGAAATTACCTGATGCTTTCGCAATCCTAGGCGAAAGTATAGGCGATTTTGAATATCTTAGAAACGGGAAACGATTGAATGAGTCTGTTTATGATCGTGACGTATGCGCTTCCGTCGCGGAGCGAAGGTTGATTTCGAAAAAAGGCTTTTTTTCGCCGCGAACAAATTCCTGAAAAAAATCTGCCCTTTAGCGACCAGGCACTCATCGTCCTCGAAGGCGTGCCAAATACAATCATCCATACCAGGGCATTGATAGACGACATTTCCGCACTGGGCATTAACAGGAAGAACATCAACGCCGTGTTGAATAACCGCATCCGTTCAGATACACAGTTCCCCTCTAGCCAGGTGCAGACAAAAT
>JANODQ010000515.1:0-4590 GCA_031412775.1 Pirellulaceae bacterium
AACTCCATACTTCCTAACCTTTAAGCAAGCATCGGAAAAAGGGGGACGTATTTTGAATAGCGAGGGACTCACCGATAAAGACGCATGGAGCAAGCGAGGTCGATGGTGCGACTACTCGGGCCCTGTTGAAGACGAAACACTTGGCGTAACAATCTTGAATCACCCATCTAGCTTCCGTCATCCAACATCGTGGCACGTGCGTACCTATGGACTATTTACAGCGAATCCATTCGGTACGCTCGATCCCGAATCCCCCAACGGGCCTCATATACTCAAGAAGGATGAAAAGCTCTCTTTGCGACATCGGTTTATTCTTCATGATGGAAGCTTTTCTCAAGAAGATATTGAGCAGGCTTACAAGCGTTATATCGAAGCGAAATAACACTTACTCTCTATTTCAGAAACAACCTTTTAGCTGCAAAACTCGAAGTGAATGATTGTTGATTGGGGATTAAAACACAGAGACACGGAGAGCACAGAGTTGTTGGTGCGATGAAAAAGGCTTTTGCAATAGAGCAATTGATGTTTTTGCAGACATAAAACATCTTCGAGCAGCAACAGATATCCGTGTATTACTTATTTTTACGATTGCATAGTCGCCAATATAAGAGCGCCCACAATTAAAACCGCCAGAGCGATGAGAATCGCAGCTTTATTGCTTTTGCGTTCCGCTGTGCCACCTTCAACGAGCCGACTTGTTAATGACTTGGCTTCTTGGATCGATTGCTCGCCGCCCTGGATAGTCTGCGATGAAAGATTTTCAGTTGGATTGAGAATTGCTTCTAGGGTTTCCGCGACGCTCGCTGCCGAGCTAGGCCGATCGTCGGCTTTTTTTGCCAACAATTGGTCCACAAGACTAACTAATCGTGGCGGGCAATCTGAAACAAACTCACTGACAAGAGGCGGCTTTTGCTTGACGTGCTTGCCCATCATATCTCTAAAAATTAACGCTTGCGAGCTTTGATTCTCACTGATAAAAGGCGGCCTCCCGGTGAGCATCTCGAACATGAGGCATCCCAGAGCGTAAAGGTCTGTGCGACCATCAACCGGTTTAGCCATCGCTTGCTCAGGCGCGAGATACTTTGCAGTCCCAACCGTAAAACCTTCGACTGTCAATCGCATCGAGTCAAGATCGCGAGCCAACCCAAAATCGCCAATTTTCAATCGGCCGTCATCCGACAAGAATATATTCGCGGGCTTCAAGTCGCGATGTACAATCTTGGATTCATGGAGATGTTCAAGGCCACGACAAATATCTATCCCACACTCAACGGCGTCTCGCCAAGGCAATTTTTTCTTTTTGGTAAGAACGTCACTCAAGCTACCCCAAGGTACTAATTCCATCGTGTAGTAAAGCACGTTATCGTCGAATCCACAGTAGTCGTATGCAACTATATTCTCATGCTTCAGTTTTTGAGCGACAGAAATCTCGCGAACAAATCGCTTATGAATCTCTTCGTTGATGGCGGTTTCAGAAGTAAGCGTCTTTAATGCATACTCCTTTCCATCATTGAGATTCCTTGCTCTAAAGACTGCGCCAGCGCCTCCGCTCCCAAGACGCCCCGTAATCTCAAAGTGCTCTAATTTTGAACCAACACTCAAATCTTGATGCATCGAATATCCATGTAATCTAGTGGGGCCAAAAAACTCTAAGATTCATAAATCGCGTAAAGGCTACTCTCGATCAGTCGCCGACTTCACACGGTCAACGACTTTCCAATTACTATCGAAAAAGTCTGCCGCAATGACTTTACCAGCCGCATCTAAACTAGGCGACTGCGAGACATCAATCAGCGCCCAATCGGGTAATTTAGGGTTTTGGAGAGAGTTCGTCTTGTCATGAGCTTCTCGGAATGTGAGTCCGGAATTTACTATAATGTAACGATTCGGGTTGAATGGGTTTGGGTAGCAGAAAACAGGAACGCTGCTTGATGGATCCGCTTCTTGGTTTCCAACCTTGAGAACTTGGTCATTCCAAACGATGACTTCATTCAACTCTTTACTTTCAAGCATTTTCTTGAGCAATGAATTTGTCGTAGGAGTACCCCACAAGATGATGTTGCATTCCTTGACCTCTTGTCCGGTAATCTCGCGAGGACTTCGAGTAATCACATCGCCTCGCATTAGGCCTCGCCATCGACCGAGAAAATGTTCGGCTTCGATTCGGGACCATTTACCCGGTGCGGTACCATCGGGTTTTCCATCTGGCAAGACAACGATAAATCTTGACTTTAGCCCGTCGTCGATCGGGCCTTGCATCAGTGGTTTTTTCCGAAGCTCAGTGAGCGTTGAATATCCTGATGCAGCCCACTTCCAGCTCGAGCCGTTTTCGGTATCGGTACTTTTAGAAATCTCGACTTCGTTTACAAAAACCTTCGGTAACGCTGCGGTTGTTGGCAACTCAACAGACAAACTCGATACATTATCTGACGTGATTTGAATTTCATTTTTAGCCTCATCCCAAATCGCGTCGACTCGTGCGTCTTCCCATTGCTTTTCCATGCCAGTGATTTGAAGCCAATGCATTCGGCTGTACGCTAGTGAACGCGTTTGCAACGATAACTTTTTCGGAAGTTCATTACGGCCAGCGGATACGAACTGCTCAACACGCGACTGCACATCCTTAAGGACTTCTGGGTGATACTTATGCCCCATTCCTGGTCCGATGAGATGCGTCGTTTGCAAACCTTCCTTAGCAAGAACTTCCGACATGTACTCGGCGGAGTCACGTTGAGGATCAATTTCTCCTGAATAGCAAACGAGAGGAACGTTCAACAAGTTCCGCGCATAGTTCGGTACGTCGTAAACACCCCATAACTTCTGCTCAAACCATGGCGGCATCTTTTCAGCGGTAAGTTTCTGATAGCGTTTCACATCAACAAAACCGGCTCCCGTATGAACGCACGCCCATTGATCAGCAAAGTGTGCACCAATATGCCAAGCACCTGCACCGCCCATACTGAAGCCGGCTAATGCGATCCGATAAACGTCAATATTGAATCGTTCAATAGCATCATTACGAGCTTCGAACACGTCGGTTTCGCCCGCGCTTTTCCATCCATTGCAGTAGCGACCAAACGGGTGAATGACGATGGTTCCTTTCGGCTGAAACTGACCGGGCTTTTTTGCATTCAACCGACTGTAAACGAAATTGATATCCGTATCCGTATCACCACGGCCATGTAGCCAGATCCACATCGGTACTTTCGCGTTGCCTTTACCGAAGACAAGGCCCTCGGGAACTTCAACGCCGTAAGGCTGTGGCGAGTCATCAATCTTGGAATAAAACCCGAGGACTTTTTGACCGCTTCCATTCATCCACGGCGTCGCACCTTTCTTGAGCGAGGCAACGCGTTTTGCCGCCTCCTCTAACAATGCTGTTGCTTTCTTAAAGTCGTCTTCGGGCTTCTTGCCGTACCATTCCTGAAAATCAATCGCATAGCGAACCGCCTTGAGAAAGATCTCGGCGTCGGCTGCGCGTGGATGTTTCTTTACCGAGGCGAGGTCTTGCGTAATTGCCTTCAAACGCCCTTCGAGCGTCTTGACTTGATCGGCTGTTAACGCGATGGTCGCCTTCGGTGGCAACGCTCCTCGAAACGAAGCTGTAGCTCCGTCAGGACGAAGCTGACCATAAAGTGATGACGCAGAAAACGAGACAGTCCAAACGAAAAGAAGAAAAAAACGCATCGATTTACAAACTGTTGTAGAGAGATTCTTGTCACGGAACAATGACTTTACTGGATTGTAGCTTACTTGAGTCTTGTCTCGAAACTCGGGATAAGGCTCAGTGCATCAATCCGCGCAGCGACATCAAACTAAAGCAAACGAATTTGTTCTCAAGAACCCGTCGCAGAAGCCATTTTTCTATCACTCCAGGCAGTTACCAGCACCCCGGTAGAAAACGTCGTCGTTGAACCGAGAACCGCAAGCCAAGGAAACGCCAGTCTAAAACCCAAAACAGGCACCAGCGGCAACCCGAATTGCACCGCCAACATGACAACGAGTCCGACTGAAGCGCTCCAGATTGCTACCTTCTCGTTCGTACGTTTCGTAAAAGCGCCGAGCGCGAACAGACCAAGCAAGACACCTGAAGAAAACCCTGCTATCGTCAACGCGTTGTCAATGACGCTCTTGTTGAAGGTGCTTGCCCATACTCCGATCGCAATCTGAAGGATGCCGAAAAAAACAGTGAGCAAACGAGTCGTCCAAACTTGTCGATTTTCCGAGGGGATCGTTTTGCAACTTGGTAACCATAGATCGCTCACCACCGATGAAGCGGACGCCGCAAGGGAACTAGAAAGCGTAGACATGACTGCTGCCAAAATTGCGGCCAGCATCAAACCGATCAACCCCGTATTCGCGGGGAATGAATGAATCATAAAGTAGGAGAAGATCGCGTCGTTCTTGATCCCCTCGGGAAGAGTTGCTTGCGTGGCGTAAAAACAAGCGAGAAGGATTCCAATCAAAAGAAACAAGGCGAACTGAGCAAAAACCACTACTCCACTGCAAAGGATCGCGCGTGCAGCATCACGTTGACTGCGAGCACTCAAGTAACGCTGGACCATCATCTGATCCGTACCATGCGAACCT
>JANODQ010000516.1:0-3921 GCA_031412775.1 Pirellulaceae bacterium
TGTACAGAGGCGGAATCACAGGCTGGAAGCTTATGCCACATCAGAACCAACCCCAGTTTTCAATCTGGATAAAGCACAAATGTTCGTAAGCTCTCCCGATAATTCGCAAAACCTCGAGCATGCGAGCGCTATGCACTCAACGCCCAAGAACTCTTACCGACGCTTAACTGCTAGGCCTTGCAAATGATTCCGGCTTATCGACAAAGACTGGTAAGTGCTAGCGTTTGCGTGGTTTTTAACGATTATTCCGAAGATTTACTCAAGATTGACCTGGAGGATGATTTCGTTCACTTCGTAGACTTCGATTCGAAAGATCAGACAACCAAGTCGAGACTAGGTCGGGTCGATTCGCACGTGGCATGGATGCCATTGGGGATCGTACTTAAACGGAACCGAGCTGTCTCGTCGTCCTTCCTGGAGCAAACTACGGCATGGATGCCAAAACAAGTCCTCGGAATCGCGTCTTCGTCGCTATTTTGACTTTGGTAATATTTGCGAGTGTTGAAAATGCTTTCGGGCAATCTTGGCCCGGAGGAACTGGCCCCATTGCTTCCGTTGTTGGGATGTCTCGTCAACCGACTGCAATTCGAACGCAAAATTTTATCATCATCTGCTCGGATCCATCGTTTGCCGCAAAGGTTGCTCAGGCCGCCGAAAAGCAACGCAATGATCTCGCGATCTATTGGCTTGGACGTCCATTGCCAGCTTGGTCTCAACCATGCCCGATCACGGTTTCGGCTGCTCCCAACCTAGGGGCTGGCGGAAGCACAACCTTTGTGCCCGGTAATCGAACTATTCGAGACTGGCGGATGAATGTCACAGGTTCTCAAGAGCGGATACTCGATAGCGTTCTACCGCACGAGATCACGCATACAGTCCTCGCGACTCATTTCGCTCCTCTCAATAAAACAGTTCCGCGTTGGGCAGATGAAGGAGCGTGTACGACTGTTGAACACGGAAGCGAAAGGTCGAAGCACGACCAGTTCCTTATCCGCTTTTTGTCCTCGGGCCGCGGTATTCCTTTCGCGACCATGTTTACCCTGAAAGATTATCCGTCTGATATCATGCCGCTTTACGCACAAGGATACAGCGTGACAAGTTTTTTGATTGCACAAGGCGGTCCGCAACACTTCGTAAAATTTCTCGAAGCCGGATTAAGCACCGAGGACTGGGTTGCTGCCACAGAATCGCATTATGGTTACCCAATGATTGGTAAGCTTCAAACAGCTTGGAACAAATGGGTCTACGATGGAGGCGGCGATGTTGCTCAGCATACTGCGGATGCACTCATGGTTTCGCACCGATCTGCAATAGCGACTGTTGCAGCGGTTAAGAGCCCTTCTGAGCCTCGTTTGATTGGAACTCAATTGCCTACAACGATCGAGCCGATCCGGGTGGCGTCCGTAGCCGCAACAAGCCGCCCACCAAAATCGATGCAGGCATCCATACAGAAGTCTACCGATGACAACTTGATGAATTCGGTATCGGGCAGTAGTTGGTATCGCGATCAGCTAAATCAAACGAGCCAAGATCAAGGAGCTTCCGCTACAAATAATCTTGCTTCCCCGCGATCGATTCCCGCTGATCCGCCATCAATGGAAAGCTCTTTAAGTGCATCGATTGGTTCTGAGGGAGCCGAGCAGGCCTTGAAATTTGATTACGATTACTCGGTCGGCCATCCACAGCCAATACAGTCTGTCGGACAATCGTTGTATCGATAATGGCTGAATCTAAGGAAACTCTGTATGGGCCAATGAAACCTGAGCCGATGGGGCTAGCCACGGGTGATGACTGTACTACAGTTTCCTAGATAGCACCCGAGCCTACGGCTGAGGAAAAATGCCATTTTCATCACCCTAGACTTTGTGATGATGAAAACACGGAGATCTAAGAATAGTGCTCACTAAAGAATCAACATGCAATCGCCGTATGAATAAAACCGGTATCGCTCGGCAATTGCTTCTCGATAAGCTTTCATAACAAGCTGATGCCCCGCAAAGGCAGATACCAATACAATCAAGCTGCTTTTAGGAAGATGGAAGTTCGTAAGCAATCCATCGACAGCTTGAAATTGGTGGCCAGGCTTGATGAAAATGTCTGTTTCGCCAGACCATTCATCGATGACAAGGTCTGGGGATTGTGTTTTTGCATGAGCCGCAGCCGTTTCCAAGACACGAACCGAAGTCGTTCCAACCGCGATGATTCTTCCACCCTCGGATCGTGTGAGCTGCAAACGCTTTGCAACCGGCCCCGTAATTTCACCATACTCGCTGTGCATTCGGTGTTCATCTAGTCGATCAACTTGAATCGGACGAAACGTTCCAATTCCTACGTGCAATGTTACTGCGACAAGGGCCATCCCTGCCGAACGAGTACGTTGAATCAATTCGGGAGTGAAATGCAAGCCAGCAGTCGGCGCTGCGACGGACCCTGCGACTCTTGCATACACGGTCTGGTATCGCTTTTTATCGTCGTCCACCATTTGGCCGTCTCGGATGTATGGTGGAAGCGGAACGCGACCGCAACGATCCAAAAGCGTGAACCAAGGCTCAGGCGATTCTGGCCTCAGAAGCATTCTTCCTTGTTCGCCATGCCCTAGGAAAACAAGCCGCCCCTGATCGCGACCTTCTAAATCATTGATTGTGATTGTCTCACCTATTTCCATCGATCCGCGCGTCTTACAGAGCAGTTCAGCAACGCCAGAATCGTCCTGGCGAAGGAACAACCCCTCCCAACGACCGCCGGTGAGTGTCCGCCGACCGATAAGACGAGCCGGAATAACCTTGGAGTCATTCACGACCAGCGTGTCACCCGACTTCAAGTAGTCAGGCAGATCGCGAACGTGAGCATGCTCGATGGTTCGTGTGTCTCGATGGATGACCATCATTCGCGAGTCGACACGCTGTGCCAGCGGTTCTTGTGCGATTAACTCGCGAGGCAAATCAAAGTCGTATTGATCGAGCTCGCTGGCCGCTGGAGTGCTGGATGACATAAAAACAAAACCGAATCTAGTAGTAAATAACGAAAGGCAAACAACTGCCTGATAGTTAGCTGTTGGTACCGCTCAAATTATACCCCAGCGTCCATCCATGTCGACTCGATCAATATTTCAATGATAAAAGCATCTTCAATACAACGCGGCCACTGTCATTGGTCTATAGTATGCATGCGAAATTTTGTTTCTCGCAGTCTTTGATTTTTCGGTTGGTGTGATCGTAGGTTATCTTAGCAACCGCGTTTTTGCATTTCGTTAAACAATCCAAATAGCTCGTTGACTATTGTTTTTGTGAAGTTTTTGAGATTCAATGCGAATTGATTTGCTGACTACCGAATTGCATGTGGGAGGAGCTGAAAAGTGCTTTGCTAACCTTGCGCGGTTTCTCAAGCAACGCGGGCACTCAGTACGAGTCATCAGCTTGATGCCACGTCCCATCGCAGGTCAGGATTCACTGGCAAAGTCTATTGAAAACGATTCAATACCTGTGGAGTATCTGGGAGTCGAATCCAAATGGCAAATTTGGCAACTTACGAAGTCATTAAAAGCGCTCGTCGACGATTCGCCACCGGATATCGCCCAATCGTTCCTGTTTCACGCGAACGTGCTCGCGTCGATGGTGTATCCGCAACACAACATTCCAATCGTTGGTGGCGAGCGTGTCGCAGATCCAAGGCGATTCCGAGCTTGGGTCACAAAGGCTGCAGTAAAAAGAATGTCAAGGTTGGTATGTGTTAGCCAGTCGGTCGCTCTTCACTGTGAACATCGAGAGGGAATTACTCGTGACAAGCTGATCGTCATTCCCAATGGGATCGATGTTCGCAATACGATACCAGCAAGCGAGATCTCGACTTTTGCACAGCGGCAACTTGCTCTTCCGCCGTCTACTCCATGCCTGCTGTTTGTAGGCAGGATCGACTACCAAA
>JANODQ010000517.1:0-7681 GCA_031412775.1 Pirellulaceae bacterium
CCTGAAGCGTCTTGATCAGAGGGAAGCGGTATCGCGAGCTTTTTTCTTTCTTCCAAGCTCGCTGCGTTTACCGTAGAACCGTCTGCGATTGGCTGTTTTTGTAAGCTAATCATTTATCTTCTAATTCCTAATCAGTTGGCACCTTGTAAGTGCGATGCGGGTCATAAGTTGTAAATGAGTAATTATCACAGGGAGCGTTTTCATCTTTGAAAAACCGATCCGTCTACTTGTTAATTTTGCCGGCGTTTCGATCACTTTTCCGCCACGACGCGATACATCCCAAAGCATTTCAGCAATCCCCACAAATCCCTCGTTCTTGATTGTCATACCCGCAATCCAGTTTTTGCGGTAAACACGAAAACAGCTTGTGTAGGTGTGAAGCGGAGTCCAAGTCAACCAGCCGTATCCCATTGATGCAGCACGCGAAAGCAGCAGTCGCCACCGGGGCACTCCTTCCACCCTCCCTAATGGATGATATGGCGATGCGGTAACGATGGCGGTATCGTCCTCCATTGCTTTCCAAAGATCCAGCAATTGCATCGGATCATAAGTGCAATCAGCATCCATCGACGCGACATATTCGCTATCGGCAGCGTTGATCCCTGTGAGTATCGCGGCAGCCAATCCACGATTAGAGGGGTGCCTTATAACAGAGGCCCAAGCAAGATGCGAAAACCTTTGATCAAGTCCATCAGCCGTCCCATCCAAGCTTCCATCGTCGACTAAGATCACGTGCAAGTCTGCTTGGCCCGCGAACGCAGTCCGAACAACCTTGAGCCGCTCTGCCAATTGATCCAATCCGTCGATTTCATTAAAGCACGGAACAACCAACGAAAGGATTTCGTCTTTCGATTTTTTTTCAACAAATGACTCGGACTGGAGCGAGATCATAACGAGAAATTAGCCGACTGGAAAAAGTGGATGCCGCGACATGCACATTTGCATCATCGTTCCATGCTAATCAATCTCTCAATTATTCCAACGTACAGATCCGAAGGAATGCTCCACAAACTCAGTTTCCCTAGTCGGCATATCCCCACCTAACCTAATAGAGGAGGGGACCATTCACAATCAGTCCCGTCCCACACACATCCCTTTTGAGGAATAAAATTTTTTCCGGCGGCATTAAGGGGAACTCATCACCCCTTGGATGAAGTTGCGAAGATCATCAATATCGCCAAGAAATTCGCTCGAAGCGTTCTGCAAAATCCCCCCGGATCAATTCGTCGCGTCAAGCAAGTCTCGGCGGATCGATTTCAGCAAAAACCAAGCGTTTTTTGCATAGCGTGGCACCAATCGTTTAGGGTCATGATAGGTGCGATACAGCCACTCAAAACCCATTTTTTGAATCCAAACCGGCGCTCTCTTTGCACTCCCGACAATAAAGTCGAAGGAGGCTCCCAACTGAATACTGACGGGCACGGCAAGTTTTTCCATGTTGTCGTCAATCCAGAATTCACCCTTAGGTTGTCCGAAAGCAATTAACAGAATGTCCGGCTTTGCATCGCGTATTCGACTCAATAATTGCTCGTGCTCGATGTCGCTTAAAGGTCGAAACGGTGGGCACTCCACACCTGCGATTTTTACGCCGGGATAGAGTTCTCCGAGTCGTTTAGCAGCCTTCAAAGCGACACCTTCGGCGCCGCCCATCAAAAAAATCCGGTGACCCTTTCTTGCACTATGCGCAGCTAGTTCAAAAATCAAATCTGCTCCAGCGATCCGCTCTGGGAGCTTTGTTTCGTTCAATTTACTCCGCCAAAATATCGGCATCCCATCACAAATCACCAGCGGGCACTTATTTGTGAATTTTTCCAACTTCGGATGCTCTGCATTGAGCATCGCATAGTTCAAATTGGACGTAATCACCGTCGTTGGTACCCTTCGAGCAATCAATTTGTCGATGTACTGCAAGGTTTGCGTCATATTGACGACGGAATAGTCGATGCCCCAAACTCGCGAGGTAGGAAGCGGAAGAAGAGGCAGCAATTGGGCAGGCGCCTGGATAGGCAGCGGCTTGGCTGGCAACGTTACGATTACCGAAGCGACAACCGACGGAGCGACAACCTGCAGCGGCAGTTCGGCGTCGGCCAGTGGTTGCTCGCGTGGGATATAAACAACAGGGGCGCCGGTTGGGAACGTGTTGCTGCTATGATTAGTAGATAACATGAAGTAGTTTCATGGCCGATGAGCTGACGATTGAAACAACCAAAACGAGTAATTCGTTGGTTAAAAATTCTAGGTCGTCTAGGGCGACATAAAACTGAAAAGACCATGTTGCTACTGCGAGTTGATCGTCTATAGTTCTGACTTTGCGGATTGCATCGATTATATGAGTACCGAGTGAGAAAACGCGTTTTAGTTGTCACTGTCGATGGTTGGGGGACCAATCTGCTTGGTACGTATGGAGTCCCTATATGCGAAACTCCGTCGCTAGATCAATTAGCATCTCACGCGATCGTATTTGATCGTTTCATTTGCAACTCCACGAATCCGCTGGCGATTCTCCAATCGATGACCGATGGGCTACATCCTTGTGTGACAGATGAAATACACGACTTCGATGTTGCCGATCTTCATCAGTGGATCGCCGCAACAAATCGGCGTTCGGTCTTTATCACCGACTCTCGATCCGTTTCCGAGACCGCATGGGCAGATCAATTCTCAGAGTCATTGCTGATCGACACGACGCTTCAGGGAGCCGAGCTTTCGGAAGAAGGTGCCCCGACACAAAACGATTCCGAGGAACATCAAACCGTTGAACAAGAATCGGACGATGACGCTTGGATGGAAACCGGGCTTGCTCAGTTTATCGGAGAGGCCGTCGCAGAATTAGCAGATCGACAAAACGACAACGAGGGGCTCCCCGATCTTGTCTGGTTGCATTTGTCCGGTCTCACGTCTGCGTGGGACGCACCCTATGAGTATCGATTGGCCCTTTGCGATGAAGACGATCCTCGCCCAACGTTTGCGATCGATCCAGTCTCCTTCCAAGTCGGTCCGAAAACCGATTTGGATGAAGTCTTCCAAGCGATGTGCGCGGCGGCTGGACAAGCAAGATTGATCGACCACCTTTGGAGTTGGATCGATGCTTTTGTAGAGCAATCACCTGAGCGAGAAACGATGGCAATTGTACTCTGTGGATTGCGAGGTTACCCACTTGGTGAGCACACCAGCGTCGGGCTAGCGAATGACTCGCAAAGCTCCGGTGCATCGATTGGTTTCGACACGCCACATTCGGAGTTGGTGCACGTTCCACTGATCATCCAACCAGGATACTTGCCGTTAGGTTTTAGGGAACGAAGACTTACTCAGCCCAACTCGATCCGATTTTTCCTTGAAGAGTGGCTCACCGATTCGCCAGACCAGGACCCTGCGAACGAATCGAAATCTGAGTTGTCGAACACAGACTTCAATCGCTACTCTTTATTCGTTGAAAGTACTCAACACGACAATTCCGGGTGGATCCAATCGGCGAGCTACGAAGCGATGTATACCACTTTTTGGGCCGCAATATTCGATCCGATTTCAGGCCAGCTTACCGAACTCTACCTAATGCCAGATGATCGTTGGCAGCAGAACAACGTTCAAAACCGAGTTCCCGAAATTGTGGATGCAATGATGGACCTGCGCCGTCAGTGGTTGCAATGGACGACGGACTCAATCGCTCAAACAACTACCGTTTTGCCCCACCCAACTACAGCGAACTGCTTGAGCCAGTCTGTTTGATAGATATCGTAAGCACTCGCGCTTCGCTAAGTGAAACGCGAAACATTTGACGACTATCGAACATTGTCAACCGAACATTGTCAACCGAATATTGTCAACCAAATAGTTCAGCCGATTAACCTAAATGACTAAACACATCGGCTATCGCTTTTTCCTTTTCGGGCCAGACGAAGAACCGCGAGATGGTCCACGCGACGAGCCAGAAGACGAAGTGCCGTCAGGATTTCGCTCAACAGAGTAACCGTACTGAGGTTTCGAGGTGCTATTGTTGATTTTTTTGACTTTTCCACTGATGGAACGACGACGACCTGGAGCAGCTTCCCCACCTGCTGCAGGGGCGCCGGTGGAGGAGGAAGTAGTCGAGGACTTGCTTCCTTTGAAGCCCTTGCGCGAGCGGCCAGCAGCCCCGCCCGATTTAGCGCCCCCTGATGCAGCCGCACGTGGCCCCGATGTTGGTCTGCCGCGTGAGGTCTTTTTCCGTCCAGAGGAAGCGTCACGTTTGATTACTTCTTCTTCTGCGTCAGCACTATGGTATGGGTGATTGCGGTCTACAGGGACGCGCTTCCCAATCTCGCGTTCGATCTGTCGAAGTTGTTGAAACTCCTCAGCATCGCACATCGAGATACTCTCGCCGGTCGCACCTGCTCGGGCCGTTCTTCCAATCCGGTGAACGTACCCGTCTGGCTCCAAAGGCATATCGTAATTGATAACGTGCGTGATCCCTTCGACATCGATTCCGCGAGCAGCCACGTCGGTCGCGACCAAGACGCGTAGATCACCATCTTTGAATCCATTGAGAACGCGTTGCCGTGCTCCTTGCGATTTGTCTCCGTGAATCGCATCGATCATCATCGTGCTAGACTTGAGGCTTTTCGCGAGTCGGTCTGCGCCATACTTGGTTCTTACAAAGACAAGCACCTTTGAAAACGCATTTGATTCCAAAAGGCTTTCTAGGAGCTTACGCTTGTTGTCCTTGTCAACGAACATGACGCGTTGAGCCACTTTCTGGGCGGTTGTCGCCGGTGGAGTGATCATCACTGTCACATGATCGCGTAGCAAACTACCAGCCAGTTCTTCAATGGGCGGTGGCATCGTTGCCGAAAGAAAAATGGATTGCCGTTGCTTGGGAAGCTTAGCAACAATTCGCTTGATCGCAGGCATGAAACCCATGTCCAACATTCGATCGGCTTCATCCAGCACGAAGAACTCAAGGCGGCTCAAAGAACAGTGCCCTTGGTCTATTAAATCCTGAAGACGACCTGGCGTCGCAACCAGAACGTGTAGCCCTCGCGTTAAAGAAGTCACTTGTGGACTTTGCCCAACGCCACCAAAAACAGCCGCAAATCGCAACCGAAGCGATTTCCCATAGTTGGTGAAGCTCTCCAAGATCTGTACAGCAAGCTCTCGTGTTGGGCAGAGCACCAGTGCGCGAGGAGCCCCCGAAACGGCTTTAGCTGGCGATTGATGCAATAGCTGCAAAATAGGGATCGCGAATGCTGCTGTCTTTCCGGTACCCGTTTGGGCACAACCGAGAAAGTCGCGGCCTTCCAAAAGAGGCGGAATTGCTCCAGCCTGAATCGGAGTTGGAATCGTGTAACCCTTAGATCGCAGAGCCGATTGAATCGGTTCGATCAAAGGAAGGTCAGAGAATAGAGGAAATTCAGTATTCGAAGATGTTTTCGACATGGTCATGTAGATTTGGTCGCCGCAATCGTCCTCAAGCGAGCCAAACTACGCGTGGGATCATAAAACAAAGGGAAAAGAGCAACGAAAACCTCGCCACCCGTGATCCTAATGTACTCCAAAGAGCCGAAATCGATAAGCTCAAAAAAGTGCGATGCTCTAGGTTCCTCCTCACCCAGAACCGGATTTTGCCGTAGTTCCAGAACATTGTCCCCGACGGATAACCGGAAGGGACTGTCGTTTCATCCTACGGGATCTTTGCGTTTGCTCTTAAAACTTTAGTTTCAAAATGGAAACCGCGAGAGCCCAAACAATTTAAAAACTGTCGACAACCCGCCCCCAAAACTGCTACTTCCATACAGTTATTCATGCCGGTTACATCGGGTTACACACTCATTACCGGCCTTAAATTCGAAATGCGATTGAGCGCATCAATTAAGAATTGATTATCTCAAACGAACTCGAATCAGGTTTTCGCCAACTCCGACGCTTCGTCGGACGACTCTATAAAATCTTCCATCGGTGGGCACGAACAAACGACATTGCGGTCTCCATAGACGTTATCGACTCGTCCAACTGGTGGCCAATACTTCACCGAGTAGTCCATCTCAGGATCAGGACAAACGGCTTCGCGACGTGTGTAAACCTTCGCAGCATCGTCTGAAAGAATCGAATCCAGCGTATGAGGAGCATTGCGGAGCGGGTTGTTCTCCGCCGACCACTCGCCGGAAAGAACTCGCTGGTACTCGGCATAGATCAGCTTCATCGCTCTGCAAAAACGATTGATCTCTGCAAGCGACTCGCTCTCGGTTGGCTCGATCATCAGCGTTCCCGCCACGGGGAACGACATTGTCGGACCGTGAAATCCAAAGTCCATTAATCGCTTCGCAACGTCATCCACCGTGACTCCCGCCGACTTTTCCATCGGACGCGTATCGATAATGCATTCGTGAGCCACCAACGACGCGTTACCTGTGTAAAGAATTGGATAACAGCTCTTCAACTGATGCGCAATGTAATTTGCATTGAGGATCGCAACCTGAGTTGCCATTCGCAATCCAACTGCACCCATCATGCGGATATACATCCACGAGATCGGAAGAATACTCGCACTGCCAAACGGTGCTCCACTAACGACCGATCCTTGACGATCGTGGTTATGGGAATCCCTCGGCAAGAATGGGGCGAGATGACTTCTCACTGCAACCGGACCAACCCCGGGTCCACCGCCGCCGTGCGGAATACAAAACGTTTTGTGCAAGTTTAAGTGCGAGACGTCACCACCAAACTTGCCGGGCTGCGCGACACCGACTAAGGCATTCAAATTCGCCCCGTCAATGTAAACTTGCCCACCCGCATCATGAACCTTGCCACACACATCCAACACGCGGTCTTCGAAGACGCCATGTGTAGATGGATAGGTAATCATAATGGCCGCCACACGCCCTATATTTTGCGAGATTCGTAACTCAAGATCATCTAAGTCAACGTTACCCAAATCATCACACTTCACAACGACGACTTTCATGTTCGCCATCTGTGCGCTGGCAGGGTTTGTCCCGTGAGCGCTACTTGGGATCAAACAGATGTCTCTCGCAAAATCACCTCGTGATTCATGATAGTGCTTGATGGCCAGCAGCCCCGCATACTCGCCTTGAGAACCCGCGTTGGGTTGAAGAGAAATCGCATCGTAACCCGTAATCTCGCACAGCATGGCTTCCAAGTCGGCAATCATCTCGTGATAACCTTTGGTCTGATCGCTCGGCGCAAATGGGTGAATACTGTTCCACTCGGGCCATGTCACCGGAGTCAACTCGCTCGCCGCATTCAGCTTCATCGTGCATGAACCGAGTGGAATCATCGAACGATCTAGCGCAATATCCATTTCCGAAAGTCTGCGAAGATAACGCATCATTTCGGTTTCGCTGCGGTATTTGTGAAATACTTCTTGAGTCATCACGCAGTCGCTGCGCAATTGATCCGTCTGCAGCAATCCTCTCTCGTCGTGAAACTCGTTAGAGCACCCGCTGACAATAATGTCTTCGTCTCCGCCAAATAACTGATTGATCACCACCAGGTCGATCTCTGTGGTTGTTTCGTCGAACGAAATGGCAACTTGGGTGGAGGAGAACGCTCGCAAGTTGTATCCAGCAGCGATGGCTTGCTGAATAATTTCTTCAGTATCATTCCCTGTTTCGATCACGATCGTATCAAAGAAATCAGATTCCTTCACGCGATAACGACTCGACTGCAACGAACGATAGAGAATCGT
>JANODQ010000518.1:0-4739 GCA_031412775.1 Pirellulaceae bacterium
CTTCTGGAGACCGGCGGCACCGTGAATCTAAATGGTAAAACAGAAACCCTCGGCACCTTCACCAACAGCGGCGGCACGTTCATTACCGGCGCAGGCAAGCTGATTGGCACCGGAGCCACCGTCACCTGGTCCGGCGGTAGCAACACGATCAACAACGGCGGCAACGTGCAGGACGGCCACATCGTCATCAGCGGCGGTACCAACACTGTGGAAGGTGGAGCCACCGGCGGTGTATTGGAACTTCTCACCGGCGGCACCGGCTTGGAAATGTCAAACGGCAGCACCCTGACCCTGAACTCCGACGCCAACGTGGCCGGTAAGCTAAAACTCAGCGGCAATGTCTCCACCAGCGGGGACGGCACTGTTACCATCGCCAACAACGGCGCCAACACCTTCCTGGGCAACATCGATCTGGACGGCGCCAACACACCAGGCGCGCGCACCTTCACCATCGCCGACGGAGCGGCAGCGACCGATATGACCATCGGCGCCGCGATCACCAACGGTAGCCTGACCAAAACCGGCGCGGGAACAATGCAACTCACCGGTGACAGTAATTACTCAGGTGGTACAACGGTCTCTCAGGGGACTTTATTGGTTAATAACACGACGGGAAGTGGCACGGGCAGTGGAACGTTGAGTGTCGGATCGGGGGCGACTCTGGGCGGCTCGGGAACGATTGCTGGTGTGACTTCTGTTGCGTCCAGCGGAGTTTTGGCACCGGGAAATGGCGTAGGGGCGATTTCGTTTACCAATGGGCTGAACCTGAATTCGGGTTCGATTTTCGATTGGCAATGGAATTCGAATTCATCTTTTGATGAGGTCAATGTGTCGGCGGCTGGCAACCTTGCAATCAACAGTGCAACTTCCAACTTGATCTTTGCAGACGGTTCCGCGTTTTTGACAGATAACTCATGGGTTGTGTTTACGAATTCGAATACAACACTAGGGGCGACTTCGGGAACTTTGTTTAGCACGATCAACGTTAGCGGTGGCGGTTGGGAGCCCAGCCTCGGAAGTTTCGCGTGGGCCCAAGCGGGAAACAACGTTGTTCTGTCCTTCACGGCGGTTCCGGAGCCAACGTCTTTGATCTTCGGGATTGGCTTGGGAGTTACTGGGTTGTTGGTAGCGAGTCGACGAAGGAAGAAGGCTGCATCTGCTGCAGTTGTGGCAGAAAAGGTGTAAGCTTTTTGTCTGCCAGGAGTGATGCGGACGCCAGTTGCCTGGCGTTAGAGAGTGGTTTAGCCACATGGGCAATGTTGGCTATTGATGGCTATTCTTCACGGCACGTTGACGCGAGCGTGTCGCTTATAGTTCTACTCGGTTTTGGATCGTTTCGTGAGCATGTAGCGTGTGAACGTGTTCTGATCCCAAACCATTAATTCGGTCTTTGCAGTTGCTCGTGATTTTCTGCGTCTGTGGAATACTCTACCGCCTCGTTGCTTTTTGCTTTCTCTCTAGCGTCGCTCGATCTTCATTTTGCGATTTCAGGTGCTTTGAACTCCAGATTCACAGGTCACCTTCTGCTTCCGTACGTCCATCACCAATTGCTTCTCCAAGCGTCGAACTGACTGGCGTTTGGAGCCAGATGGAAGCCCCAGATGCTCGGCTGATAAATTCTGAGCCGATGGCATTTGCCACGGGTTTCGATTTTGCCACAATTTACTCGATATCAAACGAGGCTATCGCTGGGCCGTTAAAACAAAGCCGAGGCACAAGTGGGACGCTCTTGTTAGCCTGCGGATTCCAGATGCAAGAATCGCATCCCAAACGCCTGAGAAACATGGGGAATATCGCGATCTAGAAATTTCCCACCCAAATCGTGCCACAGGTCTTGACAAGGCAAACGCTTAACTGTTTTGCATCGAAAAAATATCCCAAAAACTTTTGAATTCGTATTATACGACGCATTTAAAAAGCACTTCAAAAAGGGGTTCTCGTTTTCCCTTAAACATCACTTAAGGATACTTAAGCAACCTTAAAAGCAGCCCGGTCCCATTACGCAACGACTTTTCCGTACGTCGTCTCATTTCATCAAATATTTTGCATTTTTAATGATTGTACCGTTGCAGGGCCTTGGGTAGTGTATCAATAGAACTCTCACTTTCAGTCAACTATCTGTTTTTTCGGTTTGGGTGGATTCTCGAGAAAATCATCATTGTTTTGTTCACGAAAAAAGGTATATCGAAATGAAGAAAAAAATCTTTGCGTTTTTGCTGATGGTTACGCCGCTTATGAGTGGTGTTTCAAGTGCGGAACTCATGCTTACCCCTCTCACGTCTTTTGGAACTAACGGATTCCTTTCAAATTCCGCTGCCTTTCTAGGCACCGCGAACAATACTCGTGGTCTTACTTACAACGCCGCAACTGACAGGCTGTACATTCCCAATCGAAACGCCGTTCCTACAAGCCCCAACATTCAGATTCTGGATGGGAGTACAGGTGCTGCTCCCATTCTCGGACCGTCTGCATTTAACGTGACTGGCGTCTCTGGTGGTGCCTTTGCAATTAATCATGCAGGTATTGCCAATGATGGAGCAACTTACGCCGCCAATCTGTCCACCACGACCGCAACAGCTGATGTTAACGTTTATAAGATTTATAGATGGACAGCCGGTAATGAATCTTCAGCACCAACGGTTGCGTTCAGTGCGACAATCCCATCAATTCTTGGAACACGACTCGGCGACAATTTCGCAGTAACTGGTAGCGGGACGAATACTCGAATTCTTGCCACCGGGGGAACGGGGTCGAATCAGGCGGTTCTATTCACAACCGCCAACGGAACTGACTTCACGACGACTGGCCCAAGTACTGTCACAGGGGCAGCAAACGGCCAACTACGATTGGGTGTAGATTTCGTGGACTCATCCTCTTTTATCGCGAAAACTAACACGGCATTATTTTCACTTGCCAACGTCGATGGTACGAATCTTACAACCATAACATCATCGAACTCAACGATTCTCACGGCAGATGGCCCAATGGCGTTCTATGCTCCTCTCAATTTACTGGCTTCAATCGAAGCGAATACGACAGCTTCAACCACTATTGGAAACGTTGTCAAGCTTTACAAGTACGACCCGACTGTGATAGGGTCCGCGCGGTTGAGTTTATTGAGTTCCATGAATCTCTCAGGTGTGGGGCCATTAAGTACTCCAGGTGGTTTTACAGCGGCCAATGGAAATTCTTCCGGCGATCTCGCTTTTGGTCTTACTACTGGTGGAGATTTGCGGCTATATGCCATGAGTACCAACAATGGTATTCAGGCGTTTAACATCACCGCAGTTCCAGAGCCAAGCTCGATCGCTTTGGTGACTCTCGGTGCAGTTGGTATCGTTACTCGTCGACGTCAATTGGCTGGACGCAAGCTAGTTAGCTAGTCGATTCACTGAACGTAAAAAATCTCATAAAAGCCACTGGCATTCGTCAGTGGCTTTTTTCGTGATGTTACTTCGAATCAAGACGCTCAAGTGCTGATTGATTGAAGCTGACTGACGGAAGCGAAGTTTAAAGGCCTTTGACCTTTAGTTTGATGCGGCAAAGGTAACTGTCGGCGGTGATGAACAGCGATTTACCGTCTTCGCCGAAAGTGCAGTTGCTTGTCTTTTCTCCGGTAGTCAGTCTTCCAAGAACTTTTCCTTGGGGATTCATGACGTAGATTCCGCCAGGGCCGCTCGCCCAAAGATTTCCTAGCGAATCGACTGACATGCCGTCAGGTAGACCGGGCAGCTTTCCAACTGAGTCCGTCGCGTCATGGAGCACTCGGCTATTAGCGAGCAAGCCATCTGCGGTTACGTCAAATGCCTTCCAGATGGCTTGTTTTGGATCGCTTTGTGCAACGTAGAGTATTTTGTAATCGGGTGAGAATGCTATTCCATTGGGTCTTTGTAGCTCGGTAGTTAATAGAGTTACTTCATTGGAATCTTGCTTGACGCGATAGACTCCGAAATGATCCAGTTCGCGTCGAGGGTCTTTCTCACGAGCGGGAAGTCCATACGGTGGGTCGGTGAAGTAGATGTCGCCACTGCTGTGAAGAACACCATCGTTGGGGCTGTTGAGTCGTTTGCCTTGGTAGTTGTCGGCGAGTGTTCGTTTGCCACCGCTAGGAGTCAACACGCTGACGCGTCGATCACCATGTTCGCACATGACCAACTGGCCTTTGGAATCCAATAACAAACCGTTGCTCCCGGGTTCTAGTCCGTAGTACGTAACGCCTGTGTAGCCGGACGGATTCATAAATAGTGTGATCCCCTCGGAGGCTTTCCATTTGAAGATGCTATTGCGAGGGATGTCCGAAAACAAAAGATGTCCGTCTGCTGCATTTCCAATCCAACAAGGTCCTTCGGTCCATGTGAATCCATCGGCAAGAATCTCAATGGGCGTTGTTGGATCGACTAGCGACTCAAGTGCTGGGTCGAAGATCTCGATCTTACCCAACGATCGAATGGGTAGTGATGTTTGAGCGTGAGTCGCTCCGAAGGTGATCATAGACATGATTCCTAGAGATAAAATTAAAATGAGACGGGACATGATTTTTCTTATCCGTACAGGGAGAGAAATGGGGAGGGGAAGGTACATAAGTAGGGTTTGCCTGCCGGGCGAATCCCAAAGGTTACAGGGGTTATAAGTTTGGTTTGCATGCCAGCTGATTTTTTAGGGTTCCGCTCGGCAAGCGGAACCTACTGCGCAGCCAAGTAGGGTTTGCCTGCCGGGCGAACCCCAAAGGTTACAAGGGT
>JANODQ010000519.1:0-5307 GCA_031412775.1 Pirellulaceae bacterium
CGGATATTTGCTCGGTAGAGTCGTGAGTGATTTTTATCTGAATCCGAAAATTCTCAAAAAGCGAATCAACTTCAAACACAAAGGATGATAATGCGGTAGACCGAGGGCTGATCAAGACGGCGCTGGTGGATGCGTAAGTTCCTCCGACAACAGAGCGAGACTCGGAGAGTTCTAGTGCGGTGATTACTCCATCTTGATTAATGTCGAATGACTTAAATTGTGTGAGCAATTCGTCGGTCCACTGCGGCGTGAACTCGGCCATATCGATCTGCTCATCTTTGTTAACGTCTCGTTCGAAAAACCAATCAGGAAGAACGTCCGTTAGATCTCCTACACGCTCGCTAATTTGACTGTCGACCCATTGATACATTTCCATGCCATCGATCATGGAATCTCCGTTGTAATCAAATTTCCCAACATCAATGCCAAGTTCTCGGCGTTCAAATGAATCCAGTCTTCGATTTTGATCTCGGTCATATCTCGCGAAGATGTCGTAGGCTAGTTCTTGGCTTCGACGATTACCTCCTTCACTGCGATACATGCTTCGACGAGAGAGAGGTTCTGACGGTGGGCTGCTCTTGGGCCGCATTTGATCCGTAACCGAGAATCTTGGTGGCGGTGGCGTATATCCTTCCTCTCTGTTGACTCTCGAAGCGAATCTCTGAGCCATTTCGACTTTGTTAATCTTTCCATCGCCGTTAAAGTCAAAGTCGAGGGGCTTACCGTATCTCCAAACCCCTTCCTTGAGTTCAGTAGGATCCAAAATGCCGTCCTTGTTACGATCGTATCTTCCGATTTGCGATTCGGCTCGTTGCATGTCTTCAACGCCGTAAGGGACGACGATCTTATCTTTCCCAAAACCGGGCATGCGGAGTTTGCCATCGGCGGTTCCAAATTTCCTCGGTTGCGCTTCAGGCTCTTGAGCAAAGAGAGCAGATCCACCGATGTCACCCATGAGGATGCAAAGAAGCAATATTGGCAGGCATCGAATAAGCATGATTTTCAATTGCGAATCGCCTATTTCGGTTTGGTAGGAGTCGCCGTTGACGCACGCGGTTTGATCGGGCTGCCTTTTAACTGGAGCGCTTCACGCAGCATCCCAATACCCTCGGCGCTCGGGTAATAGATGACTTCCACTGCTTGCTCCGATTGCTGATCTAGTTTTTCGATCAATTGCTTTATCTCTTGAAAGAGCGTATCTGGAGCGGTGACGATAATCGAGTTACTGACTACATGCACGGCGATGCTCATCTGCGGTTCTTGATTTCGACTGGTTTGGATTTTGTTTTCGGGCCCATTTGCACCACGATCTTTGTCATTCGCGCGTTGCGTTTGCTGAGCTTTTTTCTGTTCTGTATTCATCGCGACTCGGTCACCATAAGTGTCTCGAATCACATCAGCGATCTCATTTGCTTTCGCGTGCTTAAGTTCCAGCACATGTGATACGCCATGAATTTCGATGGACGTCAAACTAGTGTCTTTATCGATAACCGCCAGGTACTGCTCGACAAGTTTGAGATCAGAAGTGTTTCCCACGCAGATCAATCGATTCAAGCGGGCGTCGGCGATGATGGTCAAGGAACCGGACGTTACTAGCATCGATCCATCTTTGGTGGAGCGAATGTCGCTGCTTGAAACGGCCGGGCTTTTTGAGGTAGTGGTCGCGCCTTTGACGAGCTTGGCTGGCAACGAACTGTTGATCACGCTGGACGTGCCGTCGAGTAAGTCAGCGATCAATTGAGTTGCTTCATCAGCATTACAGTATTTGAGGTAGTAGACGATCGTTTCGACCTTCGAACTTTCGTCCCCTTCGGTTAACGCTCTCAAGTGTGATTCAAAACTATCTAGCCCTTTACCATCATCTGATTGAAGAACGATCCCACGAGCAGTAATTTTAGCTTCGATGGTTTGCGATTCTGTGGTTTGCGATTCTGTTCCCGTGATTGGCTCATTCCGAGCACTGACAAACTCACCCGTACGAGAAGGCTGCTGATTTTTCTTACCACGGAAATTACTCGCTTCCGCCTTCGGTTCGGATTCAATATCATTTGCGGGCACAACGATCTTTGGTTCATCTTCAGCATGGATCGTTCGCTCAATAACTTCTGCTTGGATGTTGTTTGATTTGTCGAACTGACGTATGGGATTGTTGCCTTGCCAAGTTGATTCGGCTTGCTCGAGCAGGCTCTTGGCCTTGGCACCAAACACGGGAACTATTCGCTCAGAACCCTTTGAACCTTTTTGATCAAGATTTTCAACGACCTTTTGAATCTCTTCGACTTTATCTTGAGGACCGCGAATAAAAAGTGATCTTCCAGCAGGATCAGCGTCTATTTTAATCGCTCGCTTACTCAGCAGATTCGTCGTTGATTTCAGTTCAAACATCTCGTCCAAAAGTGTAATCGTGAAATATGGATCGATCGTTTGTAATGGAATAATGACAAAGATGTTTTCTACACCTTCCAATTCTTTGATGGTACTTTCAATCGTTTTGTGAGCAGCTTCATCGGCTAACGCAACGATCGTATTAGTCGAAGGTTCCATCGATAGGCGAATCGATTTACCGTTCAGGACTGTCTGAAGGACATCAAAAACTGAAATGAGATTTTGGTCACGGACTCGATGCGAACGGAGGATCTGCGTCTCCATTTCGTCTGTCTTTGTACCATCCGGAACATCGACAATGGCGATAATGCCTTCAAGTAACTTGAGGGCTTCTGATGTGCCTGATGCAAAAAGATTTTTGCGAGATTCATCACTTGATATGTTGATCTCGGGACCACGCGTCATACCAGGTTCGATATTGAGGTGCGGTCTTGCCACAGCAAGCAGTCCTTCGAGATTCACATGTCGGAGTGTAAAAGGACGCACCAGCGACTGCTTGCTAGACATCTCAATCGACATCGCGGCGAGCAAGTCTTGAACACTTCTCAACTTTCGCGCCGTTTCAATCACCGAGATTTGGTTGCTCGCTTCAAGAACGACCGGTGTCGTAATCAATTGAAGTCTTACCAATTCGCTTGCAGCATCTGTCGGACGTAATTCATTAACAGGAAAGAAGCACTTTACAATTTCATGGTCGTCTAAATTGGCGAGCTCATTCATCGTGACGACTCTCGCCATTGCATCCAGTCGCTGAAGACTGCGTGGATCGCGAAGGTTGACTACCGAGAGAAGTTTCTTGGATCGGACCAAGGTGAATCCATCGGGCAGCAAGAACATGTTCACGCGATCAATCGCACTGGTTGTCGTGTACTCAGTGGGATCGATGTAGCTAAAGGTCCCGCCAGGAACTTCTGTGATGTGAAGAGCAAGCTCTGATTCGTCAGCCAGCCAACTGAAGACTTCTCGCCAACTCGCACGATCAAAGGAAAACCGGAGGCTCTGCGGGTTATTCTTCGTCTCGGCCTCTGATAGCAAGATTGACGGCACGTCGGGTTTGGAAACGTCGGGTTTGGAAACGTCGGGTTTAAAAACGCCGCTGGGGGGATCGCCAGCCGTCGAAGGGACTGTTGTCGAAGGGACTGTTGTCGAAGGGACCGACGAGTCAGATTGGGCGAACGAATGCGAAGCGGTAAAGCACGCGTTGACCAAAATTACGGACGCAACGTACCGGTAAAAACATCGGTTTTGTTTCAACATACTGATATCGAATGTGAAGGCTTTTTGGGAACCGTAGCGGACGCTCGAAAGGAGCATACACAAACGAAAAAAGACTGCGATTGGAACTACGATGCGTTCGTGGAACGATGTAAAGGAACCAAAATGCAATCAGCAATTGGGAGGGTGGAGGAAGGAAACGTAAGCCGTGACGCGAGCCTGCGGCGGCGGGTGGGGGAATCAGCTTCAGCCAAACTTCGGTTGCCTGGAGAACTGATCCGTAGAACTATAGTACCAGCAGGGTATCACCGAGTAAACGTTTATTACTGAACTGTGCGTAGAGAATCGCCTTTTCGCTGGCTGATCCAGGAATAAGCCACGAATGACTTGACGATCGCCAAAATCGGCTTATTTACGCCTAGAAAAGCCGATTTTGCGTAGGAAAAGCTCCTATTCGAGGCCTTCTAACTGACGCGTTTCCAATCCCATCGAGTCGAGGAGGCTGGCGAACCAACTGCGGACCAGATTGACACTTTGCTGATTCGCGAGGGAGCTTACACCGCGATTGAGTGGCGAGCGTTCGAATTGGATTCTTAGATCGTCATCATTCGGGAGTCGCTCCACAATGCGAATGACAAAGCTTTTCTTGCGGGCAGCATCAAAAGCAACAACGGCTTTTCCAACGGGGTTACTAAAAACCGATTCCATGAAAGATTGACCTGGCAGGTCGATTCCATCCACGGAAGAAAGTTGGGTACCTTCACCGCCAGACATCATTGGCAATAGCCATGTGAAGGGGCTAGGGGTAATAACAAGCGGTTGCAGGTGTGATTCGAGGACTTCAATCCAAGGACTGACGCTCTTATCAGTGATCGCATTGACCTTTGCAGCCATCTCTTCGGCTGCCTTCGAGGCCAACTCCTGAGCACGAGTTTGTTTCCAGAAAGCGGTGATCTCTTCGCGAGCTTCTTCAAAAGTCGGAACGCGAGAGGGTTCGCTTTCGACCTTCCAAAACACGTAGGAACCGCTGGTTTCGGCAGAAAGCGACTGTGCGATCTGCACTTGGAACGGCCTCAAACCAGCCTCGCCGCGCGGTTCCATGAGCGCGTACTCAGGGAAAGATGCGAACGGACTAGAGTTTGGTCCAGGGTTGGATAGCTGAAGATAACTTTGTCCGATCGATAACGAGCTGACACCGATGTTATCTACCATACCAGTCCGCCCGTAGGTCATTCCGGTTTCGGAGGCAAGGGCTTTCAGATCAAGTGGCTCGGGGCTAGGAATTGCCTTCAGCCGTTGATCCTGCTGTTCGAACATGTCACGTTTGGCACCGTAATCGCTCATTTTCGTCGAAACTTTTTCGACCATTTCCTGGGCACGTGTTCGAGCACCGGGCAAAGCCATTTCTCGCAGGAGCGACTCGCGCACTTCGTCCAGCGTTTGAACTCGCATCGGCTTCTCAGGAGCTGCGGCAGCATCTGCGGCAGCAGTTGGAGTTGCACCTGATGGAGTTGCAGTTGCTGGAGTTTCAGCCTGGCTCGCGGGTTCTGCTGCCGGTTTCATCTCCGAGTTTCCTTCGGTAGCCTTTGATTCATCAGTTTTCGTTGCGCCTGCTGAGGCTTCGGCTGGCGGTGCTGCATCAGTCGCAACCGGATCGATCACCTTTGCGGCTTCTGAAACTACGGCTGCTTCGACTGACTTGGCCGC
>JANODQ010000520.1:0-1964 GCA_031412775.1 Pirellulaceae bacterium
TGCCGATCAATCAGGCGAAACATCCTTAAAGATCGTTGCCGAATTGCTCCAAGGATTCTCATCGCAAAAAACTCTAAATAGCCAATTCCTTACGGTGTTTTCAGAACATGCGACCCAAGGTTCTACTAGCGCGGCTGATCTACGATCGCAACTGCAAACGATTCTACATGGGCTTTGTACCTCGTTGGCTCGTCGCGATCAACTGAAGGTCTCCCTGTCACTCGCTTCCAACAAAGAGTTATCTAGTTGGTTGATCGAAGCCATGGAAGAAGGCTGGTTAGCGGCAGACCTGCTGAAGGAAAAGTCAATTGCCACAGCTCTCGATTCAACGATCGACGAAGCGTATCGACCGAGACTCACCACGCTGCAGCAATCGATTGCAACGAATCAGGATGATTTAGGAGAGTTAAGAAGCGTCATCATGAGTAAGATCACAAGTCATCCCGGCGACTTACCCAATGGAGCCTTGTTGTTTCAAAAGCATTGTGCAATCTGTCATCAACTAGGTGGTCAAGGATCTCTGGTTGGCCCGCAACTCGACGGAATAGGAGCACGCGGGCCCGAGCGACTCTTAGAAGACATCTTGCTCCCTGACAGAAACGTCGATAAAGCATTTCGAACGACAAGTTTCTTATTGGACAACGGGACGGTTCAAACCGGCTTGATTAGGACCCAGAACGAAACCTTCATTGAGTTGATAGACATTACTGGCCAAGTCCGACGTATCGAGGCGAGCGAGATTGAATCCCAACGCGCAAGTGGAAAGTCGCTCATGCCAGACGGGCAGCAAACCACTCTAGGAACTGACGGCATGGTAGATCTTCTAGCCTACCTCCAATCCGCAGCAGCTTCAAAGAAAACCCCATGACCATTAAGCGGGCGTGGCGCAAGCCGCCAGTGTTCGTGCGGTATTACTCTGACGCGTTTGGTGTAGTCCGACAGCCAGTTGTTGACTTTGTCGGTTTCGGGCGTGACATGGAAACCGCTTGGAAAACGGCAAAACGCATGCCGCAAATATCGGCTGCTGGCCAAGGACAGTTCCAGAAGGAGAAAAGTTACGTGCTGTGGTACCAATTTAAGTCCGGAAAGGTCGAGAGCTCAAAAATTGAGTTTCCCTTCTATTTGTCGATTGTGAACTAAACAAATCCCTTAACCAAAAAATGTATTACCATCCAGAAATCGGGTAACGATCCCAGTTGCCGGGCACTCTCCCCACACACCGTACGTGCGGGCCCGCATACGGCGGTTCAACGAAGATGAGCAAGCTCTGCCCATAATGTCTTGAGACTCAAGACTCCTTGATCGGCTAGTTATCAAGTTAGCTAAAGCGATCTTCAGTCGAATGCATCCGAAGCAACCTTTATACTTCGATGTTCGAGTGAATCGCTTAGGTTCTGCCAAGCCTTAGCTACCAGCAACCGAGGCGAGGCATTTTCCTCCAAGGGTTGAGGTTTCATGACCTCGATTGCATCCAAACCGTCGTTGATCTCTTGTTTGGCGAGCCTAAAACTGCTCAATCCGTCGAAAATAGCCGTTATCTCTACTGCCTCTCGAGCAAGTCGACTTTCAACTAGGTCTATGATCCGATCCGCAACCTGGCGGGAGATCTACCCTTTTTCACAAAGCCAATCCGAAACGGAGATATCAGGCAAATGAACGAATTCGTTCAAAGCTCCATTCAGCATCGACTTCATATACTCGCAGTCTGTTGCGAACATTATAAACAGGAGTTGACGAGTCTGATGGTTAAGTTGGGCTGTAGAAAGTGGACAGAAGGTAAGGAACGATCCAAAATCTTGTCAGGGATGGGGGCCAAAAACAAAAATGCCCATGCACTGGGAATGGCGGATGGGTCGATTTTGGTTAGCTGTTGGAATCAAACTGGTTTTTTCTACGGGAGCTTTTGTACAACCATCTCCCGAATTTAAATTGTTAATGCGATCGTGAGCCGTTTCCTATCTTGC